>JAIORS010000231.1 GCA_021108005.1 Candidatus Aegiribacteria sp. | reverse complement strand
GCAGGGATCTGCGAGGGGGCTGTCAGGTAACTGGCAGTCCTACCTCGATTAAATGAAAAGAGACTTGACGAGGTAGCCCAAATGTGCCATACATAATGTACGGAGGTAGATTATGAGTAAAACAGCTACTGTGAGAGCACGAATTGAACCAGACTTAAAAGAAGAAGTTGAGAAGCTCTTTCATGAATTGGGAATTTCTACAACTGATGCAATCAATATCTTTTTCAAACAGGTTAAGCTTCGTCATGGACTTCCTTTTGAGGTGGCAATACCTAATGAGTTAACTCAAAAGGTGCTTAAAGAAACTGATGATGGTAAAAATATTGTTCGACACGAGAATATCGATGATATGTTCAAAAACTTAGGGATATAGTGCTAACCCCTGTTACCTCAAAGCAATTCCATAAAGATCTCAAGAAAGCTAAAAAACAAGGTAAAGAGATTGTAAAACTCAAGCAAATAATGGCATTGCTTGTAGCCGAAGTCCCTCTTCCCATCACGAATAAGGATCACAAATTAACAGGAATCTATAGTCATCATCGGGAGTGTCATATCACATCAGACTGGCTGTTAATATACAAAGCTACAAAAACAGAATTGAGATTTGAACGAACAGGTTCTCACTCTGAATTATTTAAGAAATAGGTTTACAACGAGTTAAGGATTCGTAGCGCACTGTAGTGCGCTGCAATCCTGTGTTGAATTAAGCGGTGCGAGTATTTGGATTTTCTATTCGTAGCGTATGGTAACCGTATTCTTTTGAATACAGTAAAAAATACTGAAGTAACCGGTCGGACATGTAAATTTCAGATCGGTTTTCGTGTATTTCCGGGTAGCCACAGTCATCCGGATGGCTGAATTAAGGATTTTGGGTAGACCGGTTCCAGGCTGCTTCATGGGGGTTTTCAGCAGCAGCATATACCAAGTGGGATAGTACAATCTCTCTTTTCTCACGGTGGTGCCCTCATCCGTTGCAACGCAAGAAGATGTACGAGCGCAGTACCACAATGCGAACAGTAAAGTGTTATCGGTTTCTCAACCGGAAGCGGAACAGGTGGCAGACCCAGTTGTTCCCGTATCGAATTGAGTTTTTCAGTACATCGTTGATGCAGGAATCCGTAGTAACGTACTTTGCAGAAGCCTTTCGGAAGCACATGCTGCAGGAAGCGCGCCATGAAGACAAGAACCGGAAGTGTCATATACTTCCAGTCCTTTGTCCCCACCGGCTGATACCGGAAGGTTACTTTGTCATCATAAAGCGCAATGATACAACTGTTAGTTATGGCCACGCGATAGATATAGCGTGAGAGATACTTGATTGCTTCAGGTCCCTGTCCCGCAGGCTCACAGTGTACGACCCAGTCCTTTTTCCAGACCTCTCTGGGAACGGCATCATGAAGTCCGAGAACCTTCATTCCATCACGGAATTTACCTCGATAGATTGGTGAGAGTGCCCTGACGGGCAGGAAGAAGTCTTCGTAGGGTGTCCAGCACCATCTACTGTTCTTATCAATACCGCCAGCGGGAACCAGGTAATGAACATGAGGATGATATGGGAGATCACGCCCCCATGTATGAAGAACACCCAGCATCCCGGGCTGCGCGCCGAGGTGGCGGGGATCAGCCGCGAGCTTCTTTAGAGCGTTTGATGAGGCACGGAACAACAGCCCGTAACAATCCTTCTGATGACTTCTGACGACTTTGTTCAGTTCATGCGGTAGCGTGAAGGTTATAAGGAAGCATGGGACTTCAGGAATACGGGCTGACTGTTTTTCCACCCAGCGTGTAGCATCGTCATTACCGCACT
>JAIORS010000230.1 GCA_021108005.1 Candidatus Aegiribacteria sp. | reverse complement strand
TTAGTGTTTTCTGGTTTTCGGAGTTTTTATTCAGTATATTCACGGCTGCGGGCAGAGCTGTTTCAAGCTTTGTCCTTTTCATTTACAGCACCCGGGAGGTGATGAGAGTGAGTATTAAAAACGAAGTGCAGGATTACGCCGGTATTCTCGCCGGTTCTGTTCTTTTTGGAGTGGCCTATTCGTGGTTCCTTTTTCCATTTCGTGTATCTCCGGGCGGCGTCGCCGGATTGGCACAGGTTCTGTATCAGTGGACAGGCACGTCGGAGAGTATCTGGATGTTCGGATTCAATATACCGCTCTTCATCCTCGGATACATTTTTATCGGGAAGCAGTTCGGAATTCGAAGTCTTGTGGGAATGCTCATGTCGAATAGCATGTGCTGGGTTTTCCGGCCGTCCCATCTCTCATTCCTTTCCAGTTACGGGGATATTGTACACAACATAGCCGGCGAGGGGCAGCTTCCCCGTCTGGCGGTGTTTCTTACGGGTAATTCTGAGATGGACATACTTCTCGCGTCAATTGCCGGATCCTCATTGCTTGGAATAGGTCTTGGGCTGATTTTCAAATTCCGGGGTTCCACCGGCGGAACCGATATCCCTGTAGCCATTCTGAAGAAGTACACCGGTGTATCTATAAGCGCCGGTTACTGGATGGTCGAATCCCTCATCATTCTTGCGGTTGGAGTCGCATTTAAGAATCCGACTATCGTTATCTGGGCTTATCTTAACCTGTTCCTTACAAGCAGAATGACGGATTTTGCGTCAGAGGGAATGCCTTATGTAAAAGCAGTTATGATAATTACAGATAAACCCGATGAAGTTAGAGATGCCATATTCGATAAGCTCAACAGAGGAGTGACCTTTCTTAAAGCGGAGGGTGGATACAAAAGGGAAGAGAAGGATGTCATATACGTCTGCATTCACCGCAGGCAGGTAATGCTTCTCAGAAGAATTCTGAAAAAGATAGATTCCGATGCATTCATGGTTCTGCACGATGCTTACGATGTTATGGGATATGGTTTTAAACAGAGAACGTTATCTTTCTGAGGATTGCCTGAATGGACAGGCAGAAAGGTTTTGTATATTATCGCTTGAATTTAATTCAAACAGGGAGGAAATCTACATGAAAACAATGTTAATACTATCAACTGCGCTGATTCTGGCAGCTTTCGCCTGCGGTGGCAGTAATGATCCTGTCGGGCCTACACCCGGCAATGATTCGGAGTTCTATCCGCTGGCTGTAGGAAATACATGGACTTACGATTGCTCAGGCACCGTCAGTATCAGTGGAGTAGAGATGGGAACCATATCGGGAAAAACTGAAGTTGACATAACCGGAACCGAGACTCATTCAGAGGGTTTTGATGTTTTCGTTCAGGTAAACACCGTTTGCGACACCACTGAAATGGGCGGACAAACCTTTGTCACTGATTCTACCTATACAGAGTACATCCGGATAACCGACAGCGGTCTTTTCGGATATCACCACCTGGCAGATACCGATTCTTCATTTACTGTTCCATTTCCACTTCAGAACGGGGCTACATGGACATTTTCTGAAGAACCCCCTACAACGGGAGAAATTCTTTCGATGTCAGCTAACGTTACCGTAACCGCCGGTACTTTCGAGAACTGCATGGAAATGCAGACGGTATGGACCGATTCCACTATGGGCGGCATAGTCTCGAATACCGCTGATTTTGCCAGGAATGTCGGGCGAGTAAGGAATGTAACCACGATTACCGAAGGTGCGATGCTGATAACTTATACAAATAGTCTGGTAACCTACTCCCTCAACTAGCCTGCGCAGTTGGAATCAGGCATGCTGATCGATACTCACTGCCATCTTTTCATGGACCCCCTCTATAGTGATGTAGAGGGGGTTCTAGCAAGAGCTTCTGAGAGTGGCGTCAAAGGTATGGTTGTTCCCTCTGTGGAAGTTGAATCCTGGGAGAAGGTCAGAGAGCTGGCTGTTAATAAAATGGTATTTCCCGCTTTGGGGCTTCACCCATGGTGCGCGGATGAAAAGCTTGATGCGGGTAAGCTTGAAGAATTGCTTATTGAAACCGCTTCGGTTGCCATAGGTGAAATAGGCCTTGATTTCAAAATCGAAAATCCGGGGAGAAATTCTCAGATAGGGATATTCCGCACCCAGCTGAACCTTGCCGCTGAACTCGATCTTCCAGTAATACTCCACTGCCGGGGAGCTTTCGATGAAATGCTGTCCATTCTTTCCGAAAAGGAATACCGTGGAAGGATAAGAGGTGTAGTTCATGCTTTCACAAGAGGGCCTCAGCTTGCTGAGCGCTTTCTTGAACTGGGGTTTTATCTTGCTTTCGGAGGAGGAGTAACAAGGTCCCGGGCAAAAAGAGCCAGGAAATCCGCTGCCTGTGTACCTCTGAACAGGATTCTTCTTGAAACTGATGCTCCCTCAATTGGAATGGATGGTGTTGAACCTGAGCGGGTTGAACCGGCCGATGTTGCAAGAGTGTGCAGCTCGCTTGCGCAATTGAGAGGAATCACCATTGAGGAAGCGGCCCGCGCAACTACCGCTAACGCAAGAGAGCTTTTCGGTTTTCCGCAATGATTGAAAGAAGATTCGACAGGGTTGCCGACTTTCTGGGAAAGGATTCATTTCGCGCAATCCGCAGGTCGGATGTTACTGTTATAGGCCTTGGAGGTGTCGGCTGCCACGCTGCAGTTGCCCTGGCCAGAAGCGGTATAGGGAGCCTGCGCCTTGTGGATTTCGATAAGCTTACCGAAACATCCCTGAACAGGAATCCCCTGGCAGATCCGGGAGATTGCGGAAAGTACAAAGTGGATGTTGTCGCCGATAATATTCGAAGAACCTGTCCCGAAACCAGGGTTGAAGTACTTCGAGAGTTCTTTCACACCGATACCGCAGCTTCCATCCTGAAGCCAGAACCTGATGTTGTCATCGATGCCATAGACAGCCTTAATCCCAAAACAGCACTGATTGAGTATTGCGTGGAGCGGAAGATACCGGTTTTCAGCAGTATGGGAGCTTCGGGAAGAAGAGATCCTTCGCTTGTAAGAACAGGTGATATATCCGAATCAAGAAGCTGTCCTCTTGCCAGACAGCTCAGAAAATATCTGCGTAAGCGGGGAATAACGGATGGGATAGCCTGCGTATACTCAATTGAACCTGCCGGGGATAATTCCCTTCCACCGGACATTAAGGATCTGACACTCAGAAAGGGAAGGGTAAGGAACCGGATACCCAGCATGATAATCATGCCCGGAATATTCGGGTACGCCCTCGCGGGAATGGTTCTGGATCATCTTTCGGAAAGCATTAACGAATAAAGAATGGCGGGAACGTGTGGGAATCGAACCCACCCAGGATGGTTCTAGCACCCGGCACCGGATTTGAAGTCCGGGAGGGACACCAGTCCCCTTGCGCTCCCGCGGGTGTCCGTTGATTGGAACAATTGTAACATCTTTGATGCGGGTCAAGGGTTCCGCGAAATCGCAGTCGGCCCGGATCCACATAGATTATAGAGAGCAAAAAGAAAAGGGAGCCGGTGTGCCGGCTCCCAATATGCTGATATTATAATGGTTACTGCGTGATCGTCTTTATGTTTCCCCATGTTGTCTGTTCAAGAGCGCCGCCGGTGTTAATAAGGTTACAGTCATCCCAATACGCGATGCTTCCTATTGTGGTGGAGAAGAGGTCTAGGGCTGCTATTTCATCTACTCCGCCTGACTGCCATATATTTGATTCTAAGAAACCACTATTGTAGTATAAGTTCTTTGAGTTCGCATCGAGATAGATTTCGACCTTTACTTCAACCCATTGGTCGAAGACTATTGCCGCAGTAGAGCCACCCTGTGTACTTAGTGTGCCGGCATCTGTATCAAAAGTAATCTGGACAGACCAACTAGGACTGGTTGGATATCTGTTAAGCATGATGAAGTATGTATTGCCTGTGGAACTGGTTGGAATATAACACCATGCTGTCATTTCCCATTCACCGGTTGTTTCAGTGAATAACTGCACGATGTCAGTTGTATCAACGATTGCCACAGAATTAGGAGCTGATCTACTATATGAATCTGTTATAAAGGCATCATAATCTAGATTACCTCCCCAGACTTCCCAGCCGCCCTGGCCATGCAGTCCGGAGCCGGCAGCGTACGAATCGAAATTTTCGGACCAGTCAGCGCCGGCTGCCGGTACGATAAGCAATAATGCCGCGAACAGTGTTAAAAGACGAATGACATCTTTCATTTTTTACTCCTTTTGGATAAAGTTTTCGAATACACTAAAAACACTATTAAAAAATATCCCATCTGAGCATGCAGGTCAAGTCCAAACTGTGTTCGGCTTACTCCCACCAGCAGACAAGATCGGGCTCAATGATGCGTCCGAACCCAATATGATTCGGGAGGATTCTTACCGTGAAGCCCTGATTACCGGAGTGGCTGCATTCGAATAAACCTTTGAAGAAAAGTAAACCCTCTTCTTCATGACTGAAATTCAGGCGGACCGATTCTCTATCAGTCAGCCATCCATCCGGCTCTATTTTTCCGTGCTGTACTTCAACAAGGAGGTCATCAGGCTCAAGTTCCCCCGCTCGGAGAGTAACTGTGATGGGGAGAGGGTCGCCTACAGCGCATGTGCCGTTCTCAATTTCCGATTGAACCGATTCTATCCTGACGGAATGCCAGTTCTTCCGGATTTTTTCCATCCATTCAGCCAGTTCTCTGGCTCCGGAATAATTATTTTCTGACAGTTTTTTAGTTCCTTTATATGCAGGCACATAAAACTCCGATGTGTATTCGGCAAGCATCCTGTTGCTGCTGAAAACGGGGCATACGTTCTTCATCGATTCTTTGATGATTTTAATCCAGTTGACAGGGATGTCATTCTTATCACGATCGTAAAAAATCGGTACAATCTGATTTTCTATGATATTGTAAAGGGCTTTCGCCTCGAGTCTGTCCTGAAGCTCCGGATCATCGTATTCTTCTCCTGAACCTATCGACCAGCCTGTACCAGGTCTGTATGCCTCAGCCCACCAGCCGTCAGGTACACTGCAATGAATACCTCCATTGAAGCATGATTTCATGCCGCTGGTTCCGCATGCTTCCATTGGAAATCTTGGTGTGTTCAGCCAGACATCAACTCCCTGAATCATATGTCTGGCCATGTCCATGTCGTAATTTTCAAGATAGATGACTTTACCGTAGAATTCCTCTTTCATGCATAGATGGATGATCTTCCTTATCAATTCCTTGCCGGATGAATCGTGCGGGTGAGCTTTACCCGCAAAGATGAACTGAACAGGATACTCGGAATTATTAACAATTCTAGCGAGACGTTCTTCATCTTTAAGAAGGAGGGTTGCTCTCTTGTAAGTCGCGAATCTTCTGGCAAAACCGATGGTGACAATTTCAGGATCCAATACTGGAATATCTTCCAGGTGCGGTTTGAGAAGCCCCATGCGTCCTATCTGTTTCTCCCATCTTTCCCTTGCCCAGGAGATGAGCCTTTCGCGCATTCTGATATGGGCGGGCCACAGCTCTGAATTGGGGATTTTATCGACTTTTTCCCATTCTTTCGCATCTGTCTTATTGCTCGACCATCTGGGACCGACGTACCTGCTCAACAGTTTCTCCATCTCATCTGAAACCCATGTCTCCGGATGTATTCCGTTCGTTACATGCGTAAGCGGTGTGTCCGCGGATGGTAGAGCGGGCCATACATCCTTCCATATCTCCCTTGAGATCGTTCCATGGAGTTCGCTTACACCGTTTCGGAATTTCGAAAAACGCAGGCCGAAAACAGTCATTGAAAATTTGGGATTGTCATCGTAATGACCAAATTGAAGAAACTCTTCATTGGAGAGTCCAATTGCATCGATCATTTGATGAAGGTATTTGACGACCATGTCAGTAGAAAATTCCTCATTCCCGGCCGGTACGGGAGTGTGGGTTGTAAACACATTGCCTGCGGCCACTATTTCCCTGGCCTCAGGGAATGAAAGTCCTTCCTGCATAAGCTGTCTTATCCGTTCAACGATAAGAAATGCTGAATGCCCCTCGTTTATATGCCGGACAGAGGGCGTAAGGTTCATTTCGTCAAGGGCCCGCAGGCCTCCTATTCCCAGTATAATTTCCTGCTTCAGCCTCATTTCACGGCTCCCGCCGTAAAGCTGACCTGTTATATGACGGTCGCTCCTGTCATTTTCAGGTAGATTAGTATCGAGCAGGTAAAGGGAAGCCCTGCCTACTTTTATCAGCCACACAGCGGCCTTGACGGTTCTATCGGCCATCGGAACATCCACAGAGACCTGTGATCCGTCTTCACGGTAGACTGGTTCAACAGGCATATTCGAGTAATCGTTGATGAAATACTTTTCCTGCTGCCAGCCATCGCTGTTCAAGTACTGGTTGAAATAACCCTGCCTGTAAAGCAATGAGACCCCAACAGCTGTGAGGCCGAGTTCACTGCAGCTTTTAATGGTGTCTCCAGCCAATACACCAAGTCCACCGGAATAAATGGGTATGCTTTCATGGAGGCCGAATTCGGCCGAAAAAGTGGCAACAAGGAAGTTATCGTCAGCTATTTCCATCTTTTGTTTCAGTATATCAAACCATGTTTTTCTTTCGAGATAATCTGACAGTCTTTCGCTTGTTTTTTCAAGATGTGAGAGGTACACGGTATCTGTGGAAAGCTCCGCGAGCCTATCCTGACTGACATGTCCCAGAAGGCGGACGGGGTTATGAAAGGTGCTTTCCCACAGGTCGGAATCGATCCATCTGAATAATTCTATTGCCTGTGTATTCCATGTCCACCATGTGTTGTATGCTATTGCTTTTAGAGCAGCAAGCTGCTCCGGTATTCTTGGTACTACTCTGAAATTCATAGTTTTCAATGTTTGTGCCTTCCGTGAACCTTATTCCTACCCCGGGAACGATTAACTGAATTATGTAATATATTCACAGCAATCGAAATGTAATGGAGGAGACAAGTTTGAAATTACTTAATATTATGCAAATGCTTTTCATATTTAGTTTTCCGGCCGTTGGGGGTTCAATAACCAGAACTATCCATTACAATCCGGCTGATGTCAACATTCAAATGGAAGGCATCTGGGCCGTAATTGAAATGCCTGGGTCTCAGCAGAAAGGCATCCCCGGAACCCCGCTTCTGCCAGCTGTTCCTGAAGTGTTCGTACTCCCGGATGGCGCTAAGAACGTTACTTTTAGCGCAATCCCTCTGGAAGTGACTCAAATCGGTATTCCCGGCTTGAATGTTATCCCTGCTACTGAACTCAGGCCGTTAAGTTCCTCTGCAATTCATTCTGAACGACTGGCGGACCCGTTCGTGTATTCATCGGATTCTCCATTCCCCGCGGATCCGATCATCAGCTCACACACCGGTACCCTTTCAGGAATCAAAATCGCGTCCTGTCTTGTTCAGCCATGGATTTACATTCCATCAACAGGTTCGCTTAACATCATAAATGAAGTTGAAATGACCGTGACCTGGGAGGAAGGTTCTTTCTGCGATCTGACCACAGAGCAGACAAGGGTTGCTCGAAGCAGGATCAGTGTTCTTGAGGGGGCTCCTTACCAGGCTTCTTCATGTGGTTATTTTCCTGTTCAAGCGGGTGATGCTCAGTACCTTCTGATTTGTGACAGTTCATATATTGAAACCATGGAACCGCTTGCTTCTTTTCATGAGGACAGTGGTTATACAGTTGAAATTGCTGCCGTTCAGGATATTCTATCCTCCGGGACCGGCATTGATGACGCGGAAAAGCTGCGGAATTTTATTAAGAACAGATTTCTTTATCACGGGACTATCTTTGTTCTACTTGCGGGAGATGAAACACTCGTTCCTGTACGAATGGTTTACACTTACTGCGAAGGCTACTCTGATTCGGCCTCTGTCGATCTTTATTTTGCAGACCTTGACGGAACGTGGGATGGCAACGGAGACGGAGATTATGGCCAGCCCGATGATAATCTTGATTTGTACGCTGATGTGTTACTTGGACGGGCACTCTTCTCCACAATTGATCAAGCGCAACTATTCGTTCAGAAGAACCTGACCTACCAGGAGCATCCGCCAACCGGAGACTGGCAGACAAGAGCTGTTCTATGCGGTTCGGTACTGTTTGAGGATATCGGATATACTGCGGACAAAGGATGCGATTCCATCGCCGTTGAGCTTCCTCCGTACTGGGATGTGAATAAGTTCTACGAGGAACTGACAGGTGGTGGTTTCTCATCACACATTCCCCTGATAAGCAGCGGTACCGCATGGAATCATTATGCGGGACATGGAAATGAGAGAGGTATTTACTGGTCTGCTGCCCCTCTGGGAATGATGACAAACTGGATAGCATCGGACAGCATTCATAACGGCAGTAAAGCAGGCATACATACCAGTATCGCATGTCGTCCAGGCGAATATACAGGTAAGGAATGCTGCGCCGAGGCTCTTCTTAACAATCCTTATGGTGGCGGAGTTGCTGTCATGTTCAACACGAGTTTCGGCTGGGAGGGTCATTGGCCTTCCCTCGGGGCCAGTGAATGGATGTGTATAGATCTCGCGAGGCAGGTTTTCCGTTATCAATCTTCCAGTTTGGGGCTTGCCTTCTCAATCGCGAAAGACCTCAGGATTCCCTATATGGACGGAGGATACGACCGCACATTTCAGAGTGTGCTTTCCTGGAGCGCTTTTATGGATCCGGCTCTCAGGGTCATGCGGACCGAAGGAGGCGGACCAACACCTCCCGTGCCTTTCACTGTCTCATCCCCGTATCCCAACCCGGCGGAGAGGGATGCGCCGGTTTCCTTTTACGTAGGTTTCGATGAGGGAATCGCAATAGTATCGGTACACGATCTTGCTGGAAGGCTTATCTGGGAAACAGCAATCACTATATCGCAGAGAGTAAGCTGGGAGGGAACTGATTTCGCAGACAGAAGAGTTCCTGCTGGAGTCTACATTATTTCTGTCAGCAAGGGTGATTGCATTTTAAGCCGCCTCGCCACCGTACTCGATTAGCCCTTATTCACTTCTGAGATTCTGCTGTTCGATTCTGATTGACTCACTTCGATAATATGTTGATCTGCCGTTTTTCATCGGGAAATGGAATACTTCGATAAGCTTCCATGTATCAGAACCGGAAACAAAAAAACATTCAACATGGAGGTTAAGAAAATGAGACAATTGATAATCGCGGTTATGATTCTTACCGCTTCGGCCTTTTCCATTGAGCAGTCCATGGATGAGACCGGCAGCGGCAGAATGCAGGTTCTGGGAGAAGACGGGGTTGTAGGAGATCTTCCTCTGCAACACACATCTGTTGTGATAGATGTAAGCGGCAACCTGCAGAGGGCCACTGTTCGGCAGGTTTACGGTAATCCCTACGATGAGGTTATCGAAGCCATCTATACATTCCCTCTTCCTCAGAGCGGTGCCGTTGACAGGATGAACATGTATATCGGCGACAGACTTATCGAGGGAAAGATACATGAACGTCAACTGGCGCAGCAGATATACAACGAAGCCATCGAAGCGGGTCAGACAGCGAGCCTTCTGGAACAGGAACGTCCCAACATCTTTACCCAGACCGTCGGTAACATTCTTCCGGGTGACAGCATCGTAATCGAAATAAGTTACGTGGCGCCGATTGAATACGATGACGGGGAGTACGAAATCGTTTTCCCGATGGTTGTGGGGCCGAGATTCGTGCCATCAGGTAATTTCGTGAGAAGGATCTTCGATATGTACGAAGTCTCCACTTCGGTTGAAGATGCCGATAGAATTACACCACCTATCGTACCGGAAGGTACCAGAACGGGGTACGATATTGAGCTTTCAGTCAACCTGAATCCGGGTGTGGAAATTCAGGAATTCGAATCAATCAACCATGAAGTGGATATGAAGTTTGACTGGGGCGGTACAGTGACCGTCTCTCTTGATAACGATGATGAGATACCGAACAGAGATTTCGTTTTCAGGTACACAACTGCTTCCGACAGAATTCAGAGCGGAGTTATCGCGCACAACGGTGAAATGGGTGGACACTTCATGCTCATTCTGCAGCCTGACGCTGACATCGATGTTGATGAAATCACGCCAAAAGAGATGTTCTTCGTTGTTGACTGCTCCGGTTCAATGGGCGGCCAACCCATGGAAGTTGCCAAGGAGACTGTAAGACAATTCGTCCGCGGAATGAACCCGGACGATACTTTCCAGATAATGAGATTCAGCGAGACCGCGAGCAGCATGTCCCGGACTCCACTCAGTAATACCGAGAGTAACATTGAGCAGGGAGTAAGGTATATCAACAACATGAGCGGTACCGGCGGGACAGTGATGATAGAGGGTGTAAGGGCTGCCATTGGCTACCCCGAAGACCCGGAAAGGATGCGCTTCGTCATCTTCCTTACCGATGGATTCATAGGCAACGAAGCGGAGATTCTAAGCGAACTTAAGAACACCCTCGGTGAAAACACTCGACTGTTCAGTGTAGGCGTAGGCTCCAGCCCCAACAGGTTCCTTATTGAGGGGCTTGCTGAGGAGGGCAGGGGACATGCTTATTACGTTGGACTGAACGAAGACCCGGACGAATCGGTCGCCGCCATTTACAACAAGATTAACGATCCATATCTGGTTGGAATCGATATCGACTGGGGCGATCTTGATGTTCATGATATCTACCCCTCGAAGATACCGGATCTCTATGCGGGAGAACCCCTTGTAATAGTTGGCCGGTACGATGGCTCCGGAACCGAGACAGTCCGTCTTTCGGGCACTGTCGCCGGTGAGCGGTGGGGACAGGAACTGAGTGTAACACTTCCATCCCATGAAGAGGCCAACGATGTAATCGCAACCCTCTGGGCCAGGAAGAAGATCCATGATCTTACGCGAAGCATGTACGATTGCTACGGCTACTTAAGCCAGGATCAGAACATTGTAGATGAAATAACCGATACCGCTCTTGATTACCAGATAATGAGCGAATACACGGCATTCGTCGCTGTCTCAGAAGAAGTTAGAACCGACCCTGACAGCGGTGAGCCGATAACGGTCCAGGTTCCCGTCAACATGCCCGATGGTGTTTCATATGAAGGCATATTCGGTTCTAGGAGTGAGGGTGATAGAGGCGGAATGCATTTCGCAAGAACTTCCAACAGGCCTGTGGCTGCTCAATCTGCCTTGGGTAGCGGTGGATACGCTGTAAGCGGAGCTGTGGATGCCTGTGAGGAATGTGTAGTGAGTGAGGATATTGACGGAGCGTACTATTACGGCGATGAGTACGAAACCCAGTGGATCGCCGATGTAAGTCATATCTCTGTTTCACCCACACTCGGGCTTATGCCTTCCATAGTACGTTCGGCGGCAAGGCAGCTTGTCACGGATCTTACTGAGGTCTACCAGGAATTCGTTGAGGGGATCGAAGGAGAAGATTGGCCTATCGGCACTGTCACATTCAATGTTACCGTTGATGGTTCAGGTAACGTAATATCTGTTTCGATTACTGGCAGCGGCCTTGATAATGATCTTGATGATGACCTCTGTGAGGTTCTGGAAAACCTCAACATACCTGCGCCACCTGACGGAGCAGGTACGATTCAGATACAGTACGATTTCCAGAAAATCTGGTAGTACCGGACTTGCCAGGAGAAATGGGGTGGGAGAAATCCCGCCCCATTCGAGGGGTCGGACGTAACTTCTGGTCACTTACAAAACAGCGTATTGTGAAATAAATTGCAGCAGCAGTTGCTTTACAAGCTTTTCAGTT
>JAIORS010000229.1 GCA_021108005.1 Candidatus Aegiribacteria sp. | reverse complement strand
TGTTATGCAAACGTTCACAGATCTGGTGTGAAAACTCCCGGCAGGTTGTGTAACGTATACAACGTAGACGGAAAGTGAGAAAGATCAAAGTATGAATGAATCCGATTACAGCGAAACGGCAAGTAATTATGACAGTCAGGTTAAAGAGTATGACAGTTACGGTCATGATGTGCTTTTCGGGATGAGCTATGATTATGTCAAAGCAGATGAGAAGCTGCTCGATATTGGCATTGGTACCGGCCTTTCCTCCATACACTTCGCAAGAGCCGGCCTGAAGATCTATGGGCTTGATAAATCACAGGAAATGCTGAGTGCATGTCAGTCAAAATCGTTCACGGAAGAGCTGAAGCGTTTCGATATTACCTGTGATAAGATCCCTTATAAAAATAAATATTTCAATCATGTCATCTGCTGTGGAGTCTTCCATTTCATCGGGGATCTGTCAGACATCCTCACTGATGCAAGAAGAGTCATGAGAGAAGGTGGGATATTCGCCTTTACAACCGCGCCTCAGGAAACGGATGCGGGTTACATTGAAGAGCCGACTGACTGGGAAGTATCAATGTTCAAACATTCCCCACAGTACATTAATGACCTGCTATACGAGAACGGCCTGGAACTGATAAAAGAACAGAGACTACTGCTGAAGAGTGCGGACAAGACCAGCTACAACATGATGTTTTCAGTAATGATCACCAGGTGCCGGTGATACCAGAACGAAAAGAAAAGAACCTCTGAGATAAGCAGGAAGTACAGAATTTACACTATGCGGGAAGATGAATAAACAGAAAGTACGGTTGTAATGACAGCAAAAGAAGTTGTGCTTGCCTTCTGGAAGTCAATGGGAAGTAATGATTTTTACAAAGGCAGCGAGTGGTTATCTGAAGGTTTTGAGTGCTACTGGCCTCAATCGTCGGAATTGATCATCGGCAGAAAGAACTTCGCTGAGATAAATACAAATTATCCTGCAAACGGCCCCTGGAGGTTTTGCGTCAATTCAATTGTCTGCGAAGGCAATCAGGTGGTTACCGATGTAAGTATCACCGATGGCGAAGTTATCGCCAGAGCGATAACATTCCATACGGTTGAGAACGGGTTAATCACCAGACAAACGGAATTCTGGCCGGATAACTACGATGCTCCGGAGTGGCGGCAACAGTGGGTTAAAAATGTGAAACAAGTATTGTAATCGTGCTGGATCATCCAGCAGGTTACTCATTTAAAGTGTTGAATGGATCAGAATGAGAAAAATGAAAGAAAGTGTAGCTGCAGTGACCCTGGTCCTTCTGTTCTTGATTGTCCTCTCATGTTCACAAAGTAAAAGCTTGGGTGTACCGGAAATGACAGATGAGCAACCTTCCAAATTTATCGTAAGAACTCCCAGCGATGTGGAAGGGATCGATTTTGTTATAACCTTAGATCATGAAGTCGCCAACCAGGATTATGTGGCTGAAGCATTTTCAAGCGTTCCCCTGACCGATACATATGCCGCGGAAAGAAGGGTTGATAGCGGATTGGTGTTCCTTGTGTTTGAGAATATCAGGCAGGTAGAAGAATACATCATACCACATGAGGATATATCAGCGGTGGTTCAGATAAGATACGATATGGATGTGTATGACAAGACAGACGTTGTTCTCACCCAAGAGAACGTAATAATGGTGCATACTACCACATCGAATGCGGGGATATTCACAAGGAGCGATGTCTATATTCTGCCTTATCCGGAAACAGGTTTCGAGTACATGTCTTTTTTAAGCGGTTCAGAAACAGGACATGAACAGCAATTAGATATCCTGTACGCTGCGCTTCTGTTCTACTATAGAACAGCCGACCCTTCGTATCAGCAAGTTGAATACTTATAACATTGAAGCGGAATGACTTTCCAGGATAGTTATATGACTGATAACAGGTATCAGAAGAACAGGAGATCGAATGGGTGAAATACTACTTACAATCGGTGCAATCTACAGTATTGGTTTTGCTATCTTTCATGTGATGTTCTGGAAAATATTCAAATGGAAAACCAATTTGCGATCAATAACTCGAATCAATCGAGGAATAATGCAGGTTTTGAATCTACGGCTTATTTACGTTTTCCTTTTCTTTGCATACGTTTCTTTCTTTCAGCAAAAGGCACTTTTATCTACTCCACTTGGAGAAATAGTTCTGATTTTTATTTCAATCTTCTGGTTAATGAGAGCTACCGAGCAGCTTATTTTCTTCGATCGAAAAAACT
Source organism: Candidatus Aegiribacteria sp. (assembly GCA_021108005.1). NCBI lineage: Bacteria > Pseudomonadati > Candidatus Aegiribacteria > Candidatus Aegiribacteria sp. Next base: position 39,692 of record JAIORS010000229.1, on the reverse strand, counting down.
CAGTTTCAATTGCTTTAACAATTACTTTCGCGGTAGGTGGTGGTCTTTATCTGATTCCTGTTTTTTGTTAGATATTGAAAAGAAGGCAGAATGCCGAGCCTGATGCCAGGAACAGCGGGAACAAAGGAAGCCTGCTATATTTCTGTTGTTAGAAAAGACTTAAGCGTCAAGAAGGGAGAAAAAGGATGAATGCGGAGAAAAAAGTATTACCCTCAATATACATTCAGACTGCAATAGCACTGATGCTCATACAACTTGTTCACAAAATCGTCCGTGAGATACCGGGGGCGATAAAATTGGGAGGACCAGGTACGGTAGCAGTTCCGATATTTGCGGGAATGCTTGTAATCGGCATAATACTGCTCTTCTTGCGAAACAAATGGGGATTGATCCTTGGTGTTGTAGATGGCGCATTTATGATATTCCAACCGATCCTTGTTCATATTATTCTTGCTAATCCTGACCAGAATGGCATCTGGTGGTACCCTGTATTCCCATGGATACAGGGAATACTAATTATTTATTTCTGTCGTCTTGCATGGAATAACTGGCAACAGGTCTAGTCCAGGTATTTGCAAATGTTTAGCATTCTATCCGCATGAACAACATATACGATAAAAGGTACGATCAGGACGAGTATTACTGGGGACTGAAGCCTTCATCGAACTGCTTCAGAGTGCTTGAGATTATCCCGCCTGATCGTCCGCTGAAACTGCTTGACGTAGGCTGCGGTGAAGGTCGGGATGCTGTATTCTTCGCAAGCAGGGGTTACACCGTCACAGCGTTCGACATATCTCCCATTGGCATCGAGAAGGCAAGGCAGCTCGCGGGCAAAGCGGAGGTCTCACTTGATGTGTTCCTGGCTGATATTAATGAATTCCGATTGACTGATACATATGACATCATCTTCTCCACAGGGGTGCTGCAGTACATTCCGGAGAACCTCCGGCCGGAGGTTCTCGGGAACTACCGTCAGTTCACAAATCCCGGAGGTATAAACGCTCTGTCCGTTTTCGTGAATAAACCGTTCATCGCCCGGGCGCCTGATGAAGAACAAACCTCTCACAGTTGGATATCCGGAGAATTGCTCACTCATTATCATGACTGGAGGATAGAGTTCACGACAGAGGAGATATTCGACTGCATGTCGAGCGGTGTGCAGCATCAACATGCCATAAGCAGAGTGATCGCAAGAAAAGAGCTTTAACGAGAAATATCCTTTTATGCAATCCCTCGTAACTAGAACCTTGAAAGCAACAATCCGCTAATAGACGGTCTTCGCAGGTGTAGACTCAGATAATTTATTCATTTTATTGCTTACTGCTCCATTGTCTCAAAACAATACCACATATCGCATAATACTCCTGAAGCACCTTATTGGCGCATTTGAGGATATTCCAGCCCTTATTACTCCTCTTCCTTTCGGTCGATAGTTCATTTCAAAGCTTGACAGATATGGATTTTTCCGGATAAACTCATAGCAATATGATATTTTATGCAATCCTGCAGTTCGTACTGCTTTCACAGTCCCCTGTGATAACTGAAATCACTACGAACCCGCTTCACGAAGCATCCGGCGAATTCGTCGAGATATACAATCCCTCGTCCGAGCCGATATGTCTTGAAGGATATTCTATTACAGACGGCGACGCCCTTGATGAATTGCTATTGTGGAACGAAGCTGCCTACGGGCCCTTTCCCCACCCGGGCATGCTGCTTGGCACAGATACATTACCCGCAGAGAGCTTCGCATTGATCTTCGAACTGGACTACCTCGATCATCCTGTCTACAATATCCCCTCCGGAACCCTGATACTGACAACAGGCGACCATTCCATATGCAACGGTTTTGCGGCTTCATCTGATCCGCTAACGCTTTTCAATCAGGGCGGGACCACGAACAGCAACGCAGTAAGCACGTATGGAACACCCGTACCCTCTGATGCCTGGCAGAACCGTGACGATGACGGCCTTGACGATATTCCTTTCGATCCCGGCGAGGGCTTTACGGTTGAACGTTTTCCCTGGTACTCACCCGACCAGGAAGGTTACTGGATAACGGGTCCTGAAGGTGGCTCTCCAGGCTCTCACGCTGAGGCGCCTCCGGATACACTGAACATTTCGTGTGATAGCGTATGGACGGTCCCTTCGGAACCATCTCCCGGCGAGCTGTTCCAGCTCAGCGCTTCCTTCACATGCTGGGGAAACACTTCACCCTCCTCAGGTACACTTGTCCTGTTCCTTGACAGTCAGGGGGATTCCGTCGCATCTCCAGATGAGATTCTGGCGGAGTTTTCCGCGGAATTGCTTCAACCAGGATTCACTGAAACATTCAATGCTTCAATATCGCTTGAGCAGGGCTGGTTCCTCCCCTCTGCTGTCTCGATCGTTCCGGAGGACGAATATCCGGAAGACGATTTCGCGTCCTGTCCTACAGCCGTAGGAGGCGGAATAAACCCCGTGATTACCGAAGTTATGTGCAATCCTCTTGATGAGGATACCGGCGAATTCATTGAGGTTTTCTACCCCGGTCCGGGTGTTTTTCCTGTTATCGGATGTTCTTTCACGGACGGTGATGCCCTTGATTATATCTGTGAATGGTACGAGGCGCTTCTAAGCGATCCTGACGCGGTTTACGGCTGCTGTATACCTGCCGGACACTACGGGCTAATTATGGACCCAGAATATGCTGAGAGCATGCAGGAATACAATCTGGGAGAATCCACCTATGTATTCACCATTGAAAATACAACCATAGGCAATGGCTTGACGGGCAACGATCCGATCACGCTGTACAGCATGTCCGGCTCTGCTCAGGTGAATGTCCTTTCAACCTACGGAACTCCTCTTCAATACGATGACCCTCTGCTCTGCGATGACGACGGCCTTGACGGTATACCCTTCGATCCAGGAGAATATCATAGTGTGGAAAGAAAGTCATCGGACCTTCCGGACGAAGAATACTGCTGGACTGTTTCACCCGAGGGAGGAACACCGGGGTGTCCTGCAGTATTCGCAGATACTTCTGATGCCTCGGTCGATTCTCTTATTCTAACCCCTTCCCAGCCCCAGCCCGGTCAACCCTTGCAGATATCATCGGTAGTGTCAAACCGGGGTACAGCCACAGCTTACGGGATAGAAGTGACGATCTTCATTGATTCCAACGCGGATTCGCTTCCACAACCCGATGAAATATGCTGCATTGAAATGGCTGACTCCCTCTACCCCAACGAGACCTATACCGTGACGGTTACGGTAAGCACCCCTGCAGAAGGGTGCTACCTTGCCGCTGCAGGGGTTTACCTTCCAGGAGACCTGGTTCCGGAAAATGATGTTCTTCATAAGAGTTTTATGACAGGTGAAGGCGTCTCTCTGGTTGTGACCGAAGTTGTATGCAACCCCTCGGCAGAGGATTACGATGAGTTCATTGAAATCTACTATCCGGGTCCAGGCGTTTTTGACATCTCCGGGTGCCGCTTCACAGATGGCGACGCCGTTGATGAAATTGTTCAATGGAACGATGAGTTCGGAATTCTGCAGGATCCTGACGCAGTTGAATCCCCCTACCTGCTGGCAGGTTGTTACGGTGTAATCCTTGACCGCGAATACACAACAGGAAGCCAGCCCTGGGATTTTCCGCAGGGCACCATAGTGCTTGCTACGGGCAATACAACGCTGGGCGATGGTCTCTCCAGTAATGATCCCGTAACTCTATACTCATCTGCCGGAACAGCCTCCTGTAATGTGATGTCCACCTTTGGCACTCCGCTTGATTACGACGATCCCCTTATGAGAGACGATGACGAACTGGACGAAATCCCCTTTGACCCGGGTGAGGACAACAGCGTTCAAAGAAAAGAAACCATCGAACCGGACACCGAAGAAAACTGGTTCGCGTCACCTGAAGGCCCTACTCCAGGAAACCCTTCACCTTTCTTCGTAGATGGCATTGACGCAGAGGCTGCAGACATGGAATGCATGCCGCCCATGGGCCCTGGAGACGAGTATATTGTCCTGCTTGCGGAGTTCACCAACTCCGGAACGGACACAATACCTTCGAGTGAAATGACCGTTTTCTTCTACAGCGATATCGATGAAAGCGGAACGCCATCTGGCAGTGAACTGATAGACAGTTATGTCTGCGGTGTAATAGTCCCGGGAGATACTGTCCTGGCCAACTGCGAGTGGAATTCCTGCAGCGGGGATATGCTTCTCTTTGCTGTAGCCGTCTGTCCGGAGGATTCTTTCCCTTCAAACGATTCTACTTCGTGCGTATGGAACGAATCCGGACCGGTTATCATTAATGAAATTATGTACAGCCCCTCCCCCGGCAATCCTGAATGGGTTGAAATTGTGAACAGATCTTCCAGTCCGGTTCAGCTTGAGGGCTGGACCTTCGAGGATTCCAGAGAAATGTTCGTGTTCTGCAGTGATAGCACAACAATAAAACCTGACAGTTTCGCCGTTCTTGTCTCCGATTCCTCCGCTTTCAGAACGATCTGGCCATACGTTCAATGCCCGCTTCTGCAGCCTCCAGACTGGCCAACACTGAACAATACAACGCAACAGGGGGAGGAATGGGCGGATATACTGATGCTCAGAAATTCCTCTGGAAACGTAATGGATTACGTGCCGTACGATGACGAATGGGGCGGTTCGTCAGGTGTAAGCCTTGAGAAGATTAATCCGGATTTCAGCGGATACGAAGCTTCGAGCTGGGCCAGCTGCTCAGCAGGTGGAACTCCGGGTAAATGCAACAGCTGCTGCGCTGCAGGCGGCAGCAGCTCAGGGAAATTCCTTGATTATTACCCTGACCCTTTCTCCCCCGACGGAAACGGCAGGAACGATGTTCTTACAATAGAAATGAACTTCCAGCATACGGAGAATGAAGTAACACTCGAAATCTATAACGTTCAGGGAAGACTTCTGCTTCAGCTTCTAAAGAATGAACCGTGCGGTTCATCCAGGGTTGTCACATGGGATGGAACGAACGAGAACGGAGGAAGGCTTCCGGTGGGAAGGTATATCATTTATCTCAATGCACGGGCAGAAGATACGGGTGAATACCGCGAAATGTGTGATGTAGTGATTCTTGCCAGGCCGCTTTGAATCGGGAATAACCGTCTGTTACATTAGTTTTTTTCTGAGCTTCTCCAGCATGTCTTCTGTCATTGAGTCAAGATCCCAGTCAGCTTTCCAGCCCCACTCCTCACGAGCAGCCGAATCGTCTACACATGTTGGCCATGTATCCGCTATCGCCTGGCGGTAATCCGGTTCGTAATCAACCTTAAAATCAGTGATATGCTTCCTTATGCTTTCAGCTATATCCCCCGCGGTCACTGAGAGCGCCCCAACATTGAAATCGCTGTGGTGAACAAGATTATCAGGATCGGCTTCGGCAAGATCAAGTGTGGCCTTTATGCAGTCAGGCATATACATCATGGGAAGCATGGTATCCTCTTTTACGAAACAGGTGTATTTGCCGTCTTCTATGGCTTTGTAGTAGATGTCCACTGCATAATCGGTGGTTCCCCCTCCTGGAAGGGTTTCCGATGAAATTATCCCGGGATAACGCAATCCTCTGACATCAAGGTTGAATTTCTGAACGTAGTAATCGCAAAGCAGCTCCCCTGAAACCTTGGTTACACCGTATATGGTTCTCGGCCGCAGTATCGTCTCCTGGGGCGTGTTAATTCTTGGCGTCTCGGGACCAAAGGCGGCTATTGAACTGGGTATGATAATCCTTGTCAGATCGTTCTTCCTGGCAGCCTCCAGGATATTAAGTGTGCCATCCATGTTAACTTTCCAGCAAAGCTGGGGATAATGCTCGCCGGTGGCCGAAAGTATGGCAGCCATGTGAAATATAGAGTCTATTCTATTGTCAATTATTGCTTTTTCAACAGTTTCCGCATCTGTAACATCAAGTTCTATCCATGGGCCTCCAGTTACCAATGGACTGCTTTCATCGGATCTTATATCCGATGCGACAACGTTGTCTCTGCCGTACCGCTTCCGCAGTTCTTCGGTAAGTTCGGAACCAATCTGTCCAAGGGCACCTGTAACAAGGACTCTGTTCATTTTTCCGGTCATTTTTTACCTTTCGGAGAGGCTTGAATTCTTAAAAATTTCAGTTCGGAAATTAGCACAAACTAACTTATTCTGCAAGGGTTCATTCGATGCTGCGCACTACTTCGTTAATGGTTGTGCCAACTGTTATCTCATCAAGGAATTCAGTGTTTATGACGCGGCCGAAGGCTGTGTACCTTCCATCCAGTCTCCCATGATCATCAAGCATAATGAAGAACTGGCTGCCGGCTGTATTGAGCCCCGCGTCAGCCATGCCCAGTACTCCTCTGCCAAAATGCGATGGGCTTCTTTCGTTAGGTAGTATATAGCCCGGCCCCTCCGTTCCTACTCCCTCGGGGCATCCCGCCTGAGCCACAAACCCCGGAATCACTCTGTGAAACCTTATTCCATCGTAGAATCCACTCTCTGCAAGGTTCAGAAAACTGCTGCATGCAATCGGGGCTGTATCATCCCATAAAACAATTGTCAGATCCCCCGCATCCGTTCTGATTGTTACCGTATCGTGTATCGAGATCTCTATATCATAAGGAAATTCATACTGCGTCCAGATGAAATTCTCAACACTCTCCTCTTCCTCCCCGCTTTCAAGGCGGCTTCGCAGTATGACCGCATATTCATCGATCGTCTCCGGGTCGGTATAGCTCTCGCGGTGGGACAGGATATCCTGAAGAACGGTTTCAGCGTGAATGAAATCAGAAATATCCACCAGATACCATGCCCAGGAAACGGGAACCAGCCAGTAGGGATCTAAAAGCCATGCTTCCTCCATCAGGGAATCCACCGGCAACGAATCGCTGAGCCATGCGGTCTGCGCGGCTGCTCTTCTGCCAGGTTCCTGGTGTATCATCAGTTCCATTAAAAGAATACTATCGGAAGCACCAAGTTCCTTCGCTGCCATGTGTCCGACGGGCCCTGTCATCAGCGAGATTTCACTCAATTTCGCGGCGCCATCGGGATATCCAGCATCCCTTCTGGCAATTGCTGCAGCCAGGACTACATATGGAGTTGAATCGTCAAGCATCGGTTCAAGCAGCGCAGGATCGCATGCTGTAACCGCATTGTACCGCACAGCCCACAGTGGATCGGATAGCATGAGCGCGGCTTCCTGCGGAGGGCTGCATGAGGCTAAATAAATTCTTTCAAGTGGCGTTTCGTTACCGCTTGTGTTAAAAGTTTGAACCCTGCCAAGTTCGCTGAAATACCTTGCGGCCGCTCTGATTCCAGCTCTTTCAAGCTCTTCGATGATTAAATCACCGGTAATATCGACCCCCAGTTTGCCGAGGACTTCCAGAGAAAGAGCCTTCGTTGCGTCCGGAATGTAAACCCAGGAAGCACACACCGCCTCCACCAGCTTCTCCTGTTCCCCGGGTTCATCACCGGTTGATATGATATGCTGAACCCGTCTGAGGAAAGCGTCCAGTAAAAGCGGTGTATCTTTAACAAATTCCACTTCAGGTACGGTGCAGGAATCACCGTACTCCACCAGCAGTGGGGTCATTTCGCACTGAAAAGGCTCTTCGAGTATCGAAGCCGCCCAGGCTATACTGGTAGAATCTGAGGGGAATGCTAGAAGAACTGCGCCAGCGAAATTGTTGACGTTAAATAATTCGGGTCTGTAGCCGCTTCTTGCCATGAATACGAGAGCATCAACGGGTCTTACCGTAATGAACTCGTAAAAAATCGTTGAATCGGGAGGAACCGGTGAGGTATACCATGAAGAAATTCCCAGATAGATACATTGAATGAGAAGAAATGCAGTCATTAATCCATCCCCTCATCCACACCTTCATAATAACCTGAATCTTCATCGTCGATGCATGAATCAAGGTACTCAACTATCAGCCGTTTCGCTCTTTCGCTGTCGTACTCCATTACCATTACGTAACCCCAGACAGGATTCCATACCCTGGCAATTCCATCGTACATAGGTATCTGCCTGCTTCTTATAGCTGCGTCGATTCCCTGGCTTTCAAGAAATGCCTGTATGGTAATAGCTTCAATCTCATTCTTGGCTTCAAGAACCGTAACCAGCTTGCCTTCATTGTCGCTCTTCTCAGTCATCCCTCACCTCCTGCAGAATAATAATGAAAATATATTATATACGCACTTGACTTCTGAATTAAACCGTTAAGAATAGATGATGGAGTTAGCAATTATGGGGGGTGCCAGTACTGGCTGAGAATACACCCAATGAACCTGATCTGGTTAGCACCAGCGAAGGGAAAATGAAAGAGCAGGCATGACTACAGTAATAGAAGCAGCAAAGAACGGGAAAGCCCTTGAAATAGTAGGCAGAACGGCTGATCTTGAAGGAGTTGACACTGCCGTGTTGACAGGCGGCCTTGCAGACGGAACAATTGTAATCCCCGCCAACAATACACATGATATCCGCAGGCCCATCGCGATTGGCAGGGGCATGACCATCAAGATCAATGCGAATATCGGCAGTTCGGAAGATTTAGAGTCAGCAAAAGCTGAACTTGAAAAACTCCAGATCGCAGTTTCATACGGAGCCCACACCGTTATGGATCTTTCAACCGGCCCTCAATGGAAATCAATACTTACCAGGATAATGGAGATGAGCCCGGTGCCCATAGGTACTGTCCCTCTTTATCAGGTATTCGGCGAAGCGATGAGAGCGGAAAGAGATGTAAGTGATGTTTCAGAGGATGAAATATTCTCCGCTGTAGAGGATCACTGCAGAATGGGCGTAGACTACCTGACACTTCACTGTGGCGTAACGGAACGAGCCCTGAGCCTCCTTAAAAACCAGGGAAGGAAGCTCGGAATAGTCTCAAGGGGCGGTTCTCTTCTTGCGGAATGGATGGAAAAGAGAGGGAAGGAAAACCCTCTGTACGATCATTTTGACCGACTGATTGAAATTCTTCATGAGTACGATGTTACTTTCTCACTTGGTGACGGTCTGAGGCCAGGATGCCTTGCGGACGCTTCTGATCAGGCTCAGATTGAGGAACTCATATCACTTGGTGAACTACAGAAACTCTCGCATAATGCTGGAGTTCAGGTGATGATAGAAGGACCGGGTCACGTTCAGCTGGACAAAATTGCCGAGAATATCAGAATACAGAAAAGCCTCTGCAACAATGCGCCTTTCTACGTTCTTGGTCCAATAGTCACGGATATAGCCCCTGGGTATGATCATATAACTTCCGCGATAGGCGGCGCGCTGGCAGCCTGGTACGGCGCTGATTTTCTGTGCTATGTGACCCCTGCGGAGCATCTGAGGCTTCCCGACGCTGACGATGTAAGAACAGGTGTAATCTCAGCAAGAATAGCTGCCCACGCAGCTGATATCGCACGTGGTATCAAAGGAGCAATGGAACCCGATAATCTGATGGCGGAAGCCAGGAACAATTTCGACTGGGATGCGCAATACGAACTTGCAATGGATCCCCTCACGGCAAGGAAAGAGAGGGACGAAGCCCTTCCTTCCGATAATGATGTATGTTCGATGTGTGGTCATCTATGTGCCCTTAAAACAACCAAAAGAGCTTTTGAAAAGAATCTGGAGAAACAGAGAAAATGAAAAAACTGGCAAATGTTCTTACATTCGTTTCGGTTATCTCGTTTCTCATCCTGTCAGGATGCGGAAGTGAAGAAATCTCTTTGAACAAATATCCCGATATAGTTCTTGTTCTTATTGACACAATTAGAGCTGATCACCTGTCAGTGAACGGATACTACAGAGAAACCACTCCTGTGCTGGACAGTCTTGCCGCAAGCGGAACAATGTGGACCCGTGTCCAGAGTCAGAGCGGTTGGACTTTACCCGCAATGACAACCATCATGACAGGTCTTTCACAGCGATCCCATGGAGCTGGCCATTCAAACGGCGAATTCTATGGTATTGATTCTGCACTTCCAACCATTCCGCTGCTGCTTAAACGTGGAGCGGGATACCAGACAGCCGCCTTTTTCAATGTCATCTTCATGAACGAAGACTTCGGCTTCCATCAGGGTTTCGATCATTTTGACTGTCAAGGTTTTACAGGCATAGCAAGCCTACGGAACGCAGAGGAAACGGTGAACGATTACATCGATTGGTACGATGCTAATAGAGATCCGGCAAAACCTCTCTTCACAGCCATTCACTTTTTCGATCTGCATCTTCCCTACTCTCCGCCGCATCCGTGGGATACCCTTTACTCCAACCCGAAAGCTGATACTCTTTTCAATAAATTCTGGGGAACAATGGACGATGTTCTGGACTTCAATCAGGGTCTTGTCGAAATGGATTCAACCCAGCTTGAGATCATGATTGGCCTTTACGATGGCGAGCTGGCCTTCACGGACAACCAGATCGGCCGGATGATAACCGAACTGGAGACCAGGGGCACTCTTGAAAACACCGTCTTCGTTATTATCGGCGATCATGGAGAAGAATTCCTGGAACACGGCGGCATGGGTCACGGACATACACTATACCAGGAGTTACTCGATATACCACTAATAATTTCCGGCAGACACATACCAGTCAGTGTAAACAATGAAGTAACTGCTCAGATAGACATTTTACCCACTTTACTGGTCATGCTGGGATTTGATATTCCAATCTGGGCAGAAGGAAGGGATATCCTCCGTATCGATTCCGAACGAACATTGAGATACATACCTTCGAGCAACCTCATCTGGGCAACTCCGGATCTTGCGGCAGTAAGACTTGAGCACAGAGTGGTAATCGGAAATCCGCAGGAAGCTGAGCCGGTCCTTTACGACCTGCAGAATGATCCCCATGAATTAAACCCCATCACTCCAAGCAGAGAGACAATTAATCAGCTCTACTACTACTGGTCACTCCCGCAAAAGGGATTTCCGGAAATAGTACCCTTTGCCGAGAGCATGGACAGAACTCTGCAGGATCTTGGTTATGTCAGGTAATCGCTATTGCTTATCCATCCTGCAGGAACTATTTATTTAAATGGATAGGAGATGTATCAAATGGCTGATCCCGCACTAACGGCTGCGATGATTAGTGTTGGCACAACAGTGGCCACTTCAGCTGCAAATGCAATCGCAAATGCTGTAAAGGCGTCCGGGGCAATAATAAAGCTTCAACCCGGTGAATTCTCGAAAATTCTCTCTAAAACTACGGATCCGCTGATTGTAGTTTCGCCCACCGGTTTCAAAAAGAGAAAAACCCGATACCTCTTCTCCTGGAAGGGTTTTGTATTCTTCTGTGAAACAAAAGAACAGATAATCCTTCCTAAAGGTACCGAGACTATACTGGCCAATAAAATATGGATCCCCAGCTAACAGATAATGAAAGGGGATAAACCTTGAAACACCTTATGATTCCTGCTTCCTGGAAAAGCGCAACAGCCATGAAAAAAACTATAAAGGACAAAGAAAAGGACAATTGGAACGTAGTTGCGCTTGGGGATATCTCAGGTGGAAATATGCTGATCCTTGCCAATAACGGTTACAAATACGAACATGAGGTTATTCAGATATTCTGGAGCCTCAGGAGCAAAGTCTCCGATATCATCGCTGAAAAACAGGATGATGGCTGGAAAGTCGCCACTATCGGCGCATGTTTAGGCAGTACGCTTCTTATAATGAAGAGAAGAATTGATGATGAACCTGAAAAAGACTAAGGAAACAAATTCAGTTCTGTTTTGAATCAGGAAGAAGGAGTATCTGAATCTGAAAAACTGTAACAATCCTTCCCCTTTTGTTTAGCTTTATACATCGCATCATCCGCATCACTGATCAACATCTCCGGTGAACTCCCATCAAATGGATAAATACTGATCCCAATGCTCGCGGTTACATAAATACTATTACCATTGTGATTAATCGTTTGTTTAATTTCTGAAAGTATTTTTTCAACAATAGAGCAGATATTTGTTTTCTCTTTAACCTGTGAAAGCAGAACAGTAAACTCATCTCCTCCAATTCTGGCAATCGTATCAGTAGAACGGATATTATGTTTTAATCGTTTTGCAATTTCCTTCAGAACAGCATCACCAACTCCATGTCCGTATTTGTCATTGATATGTTTAAAGTCATCAAGATCAATAAATAGTATAACAGTCAAATGATGATAGCGATCAGCACGTTTGAATGCCACAACAATTTTCTCCCTGAATCGAACACGGTTTGCCAATCCCGTAAGCGGGTCAAAAAATGCCATAAGCCAAAGTTTTTCTTCATGATCCCGACGACTGAAATAACGAGGAAAATAAAGACCATACAATTTGTCTTTCCCTAATAAACGCGTAACATGTTCCTTAATACGATTTGCCGGAGCCATTATGAAACTGCAGGACGCGTCACCTCTAGCACGACATGAATATTCAACGGTAACAAGTGGTAAACCAAAACTTTCTGAACACCATCCCGAAGAATATCCTGAACTCATGATACAAACGGGTGTTCTTGAATGACGTTTTTTCCTTATCCAACTATCCGCTTCAAAAGAGTAACTATGCTCAAAATAAAGAATGTAATTCTCATCGGGAGTTGGATTTGATTCAGGTTCAATACGAACTTTGGCCCAGCCAGTGTGAGCAAAATGAAGTGGACCGGCTGAAAGTTTTTCGAGCGGGTTGGTTAGTCCCATACTTTCATGAAATAGTCTTGCATCTGATCGACCCATTGTATATGAAATGTCAAAAAGAAGGGCATTGATAACACTGTGTGCTTCATTACTTGCACCATAGATGCTGTGTACACTATCAAAAAAATCCAAAGCCAGAGTATCAGCTCTGAGAAGAAGATACCGTTCACCTGAAATGCTTATCATCCCCTCTTTTGCATTCTCTTTTCGACTGTTGAAATAGCGATCAATGTAAATTTGAGCTTTTGAAAAGATCGAGTGAAGCTGTTCTGGAATTTCTGCAGAAAGTAAATCTTTTTTGATATAATCCGGTTCAGTAATTATAGAGGATGATTTGATAGAGTTCTTACTGCTATCTTTCTTTTTCATTTAATCTTATAACCCCAATAGAAACTGAACTTCGCACTACCCTCTACGGTCTGGAATAACACTGCTAAATATACTGCTAACCGGTGCTATTCCATGTAGTAAGAGAATACATACAGCAAACCCTCACTGTCAAGCACATATCAAAACCTGAAGCCTCAGGCGAATTTTATCCGATATCATCGCTTGGAAACCGGAATAGAATTCAGAGAACGGAAGCCAGCTACAGATCATTTGTCGATAAGATCCAATCTGCGACTTCATCGAGATTGCTCCCGATAAAATCTGCGTATGGTCGAGCCGCCTCCAATTCCGATTTCTTTTTCCCCCATCCTGTTTTGACGAAACATCCAAGTCCGCCAAAGGATTTCGCTGCTAAAACATCGGAATCTGAAAGAAAGCTAACCTTGATTGGCATGACCAACGTTCCATTGAGATCTAGAAATACAGCTCGTTTGGTACCTTTATTCATCTCGTGCTAACTATAGGTCTGCGAGTCGTGATATTTCAGGGCAAGTCCATCCTCTCGATATTTCTTATCTAAATAGCTTAAATTCCTGTTTATATCAGAAAAAATGTATCGTATTTCAAATGACCATTTTCTTTCAGTTTTTGAATGGGTTTTTCTTTAACCTCGATTACAATATTCAATTTAAGTCAGTATTATTTCACCACGAACTCCGGTCTCTTCAGTCTCAGAGGAATGTACAGAAGCCCCATCAGTACTCCTGCTCCGGCAACTGCAATACCTATCCCGGCCATATCTGCAACCCAACCGCACACCGGGGCCAGAACCGTCATAACGAGCATTTTTATAAGTGATTCAACAGAAAGCCCCGAAGCCATTATCCTGTGAGGAACTTTATCACTGATATAGGTAACGCAGAGCGGCCTCCTGAGGTTCTGCAGGACAAAGAGAACAAGGTAAGCCCCAATGGTAACCACGTATACTGACAGTTCCTGAAAAATACCGGCAATTATCAGCATACTGAAGCCAATTATCCAGGTGATATTAATGGACTGAACAACACCTTTTAACCTCCTGCTGAATCTCCCGGAGTATCTTGATGCCGTACTTGCCGCAAGGAAAAGCACAAAATAGACAAGACCAGTAACTATGGCCGTTCTTCTGTTGCCACTCATTGCGGTGAAAACCGGCAATCCGATGGCAAGAGCTTTCAGTACAGGCTGGAGGTATTCCTTAAGAACCTTGAAAAATCCATCAAAAGTTGCGGAATTTATGATACTGAGGCGGGCATCACTCTTCCTGAATACCGATGCGAAATAGCGCATTGTATCCTTAATGCCGGGCCTGGCGTAGCCTTTTTCCACATCGGTTCCATTCAAAACCGAAGGGTACGAAGCGAGGTTCATCATGTTCAGGACACATGGAAACGCTGCGGCTAAAAATACGTACCTGAAGCTTCCCGTAATCAATACAAGAGTTGCAGCTATAAGCGCGTTGACCGCTGAGCCAATCTTTGAGGCAGCTCTGGTGGCCCCGTAGTAATCGGGCTTCCACTCCTGCTGCCCGGTAAGGTTCAGGTATTCAAGTATCATGGCTTTGTGTGTACCCGTTCTGAATGCTTCCCCACACGCGAAAAGCACCATGGCACTCGCCGCCGCGGTGTAGGACCGGAAGAAGAAGAAAGTGAGAAAACTGATGATGTATGCTGCCATGGAGAATATCATGGAGGTTTTTCTCCCACCGATATCCGCTACAAAACCCGTAGGCACCTCAAGAAATACTGTTGATATCTCTCTTATTGCGAATAGGATGCCAATATCGAGGAATGAAAACCCTATCTCCCTGAAATACAGTATGATGAAAGGCTCAAAAAAACGCAGATTCTTCAGAAATCCGTAAGCCGAGAATTTGTAGAACTGTGTGTCCCTTATGAAACTCAAAACTCTATTCCATTACCAGCTGAAATCCGTTCCCGAGAACAGATCGGGTTCACTGATGACGCTTTCCTTCCGAATTTGCTCAGGCTCGAGATCCTTCTCAGTTCCCGCAAGCAATGTCCATGTCCCATTCAATATCCACTGCGCCTCAGTTCTGCTTCTGATGTATTCTTTCAGCTCGTAAGTTCTTACTATCATCAATTCGATTTTCCTGCCGATAAGCAGTTCTATTCTTTTGATTTCCTTGAGGAATTCTTCACAGGAATCATCGCATGACACCAGCAGTTTCAGTGAAGGTGAGTACTCCCCTTCTTGCGGTGAGTACATAGCAGCGGTTTTAATAAACGTCGCATGATCACTGACCGCAAGAGATAGCATATCCTCATAATCCACAAGTTTAACAAGGAGTTTCTGCATCTCATCGGTAATGGGACAGCTTTCCGAAAGGCTGAAAAGAACCTTCATGCCTGATTTTTCTCTTGTAATAATCCCGGATTCAACAAGGTTGGAAAGCTCCCGCTGAACCCCTCCCCTTCCCGTTCGGAGAATATCCACAAGTTCAAGCAGAAAAAACGATCTCCCCGGATTCAGAAAGAAGAGTTGGAGAAGTTCACGTCGTATCCTGCCGAACAACGATTCGTCAATAGATTTTGTACTCATATAGGGTATCTGTAATACAGAGCACCCTATGTCAAGTGGGACAAATACTTAGGCTACAGTACTTCAAGTTTTCTACCGACATCCCTGAACGCTTCAACACAGATATCAACCTGTTCTGTTGTATGGGCCGCCGACAGTTGAACCCTTATCCTGGATTCCCCCTTTGGAACAACTGGATAGAAGAATCCTATCGCGTATATCCCTTTTCGAAGCAGTTCATCCGCGAATTTCTGGGCAAGCGCCGCATCATCAGGCAGATGGCCGAAAAGCACAGGTACTATAGGATGATCACTTTTAATAATCCTGAATCCCGCTTCGGTCATCTTCTTTCTGAAGCGTCTCTGGTTATCCCTGAGTTTGTCTCTTTCTTCGCTTGATTTCTCGATCAGGTCAATGACGGCAAGGGTTGTCCCTGCAACTACAGGGGCGAGTGTATTTGAGAAAAGGTACGGTCTGGATCGCTGCCGGAGCATCTCTATTACCTCCGATGGTCCGGAAGTGAACCCGCCTGAGGCACCACCAAGAGCCTTTCCGAAGGTCGATGTCACGATATCCACCCTCTCCATAACTCCATGGTATTCAATACTGCCTCTTCCCGAATCACCTATGAATCCAGTTGCATGTGAGTCATCGACAATAAGAAGTGCTCCGTATTTTTCCGCGAGATCGCATATGCCCGGTAGAGGAGCTATTTCCCCGTCCATGGAGAAGACGCCGTCAGTAACGATGGCTTTAATCCTGGCCCTGCGGGCGTGAACAAGCACCGCTTCAAGATCTTCAAGATCGGCATGGCTGTAGCGATACCTTTTTGCCTTACAGAGCCTTACACCATCGATGATTGAAGCATGGTTCAACTGGTCGGAGATAATGGCGTCAGCATCCGTCAGCAGAGGTTCAAAAAGCCCTCCGTTGGCATCAAAGCAGCTCGAATAGAGTATTGTATCATCCTTGAGGAGGAAATCCGCTATCTTCTTTTCCAGTTCTTTATGAATATCCTGCGTACCACATATGAAGCGAACCGATGAAAGACCAAAGCCACGCTCCTCAAGTATCTCGCAGGCCTTCTCAACCAACCTCTGATCGCCTGAAAGCCCAAGGTAGTTATTTGCGCAGAAATTCAGGACTTCTCCCGAATTCTGAACTCCTACTTCCGTTCCCTGCCTTGTGGTAATGATCCGTTCCCTCTTGAAAGTACCGTTCTCCGCGGTCTTTTCAAGCTTCGATATCAGTGCCTCACGAAAGCTGTCAGTATACATATTCCAGTAACCTTTCAATATCAATTTTCACAAACTGTAACCGAAGAATGGAATATAGTATTATGTCAAGTGTTAGAAGGCGAGCTACTGCTTTGCTTTCCATTCCCTGTACTTCACAAGATCCTGCTCTACCAGAAGAAGACAAACACTTACAACGGCTGCATCATCCACAAACCCGATTACAGGGATAAAATCTGGAATAAGGTCAACGGGATTAATCACATAGATTAGCGCAGCTACTACCGCGGCAATTGTCCAGTAGGGGATTGACCTGTAGTTACCGTTAGCGTAATCCTTCACGAGGGAGATCATCAGCTTCACATCGTCTATGAATCTCTTAAGCGGTCCCTTCGTTCTGAATTTGCCTTCTATTTCCTCAGCCTTCTTCACCACCTTTGTAACGTCTTCATCACTAACGTTCCTGGCACCCTTCTCAAGAGCTCCCCTTGCTTCTTCCTCGGAGATATTCCTCCTGGTCATTTTACTTCTCCAATTCCGGTTATATCTACTAAGATCTCTGTTACCTGTACCCAGGCATTCTTCTTCGCATTCAAAATGATTTTGGCGGCGAACTGCAGCATAAGATCATTTACGGTTTTCCTGAACTCCTCAGAATGAATTTTCTGCTCGGTCATTTCTCTGAGTTTTCCGATCGCTGAATCCAGTTGCTTTTGAAGCCAGAACCAGAAGGATTTCGATTCAAGGTAAGCAAGGAGTTTTTCACTGGCAGCATCAACGCCTTTGGTTTTCACCCAGTTATCAAGCCTCCGCTTCTGTTCTTCGAAGAGGACAGAAAAACGTTCCCTTACAGCATGATCGTCACCCATTGATGAAAGTGAAATGTTATTCTCTTTAATAAGGTTCATTACATCCCGGAAGAAAGAGGGTTCCTTTACCTTATTCCGAAGCTCTTCAGAAACAGCTGCTGACAATTGCATAATCATCCTGGAGATTTAGATCTTTCTTCGAGCACCTTACCTGATGCGCTGAAGGATATTCCCTCCATTTCAAGCAGTGCGCGTTTCATGGTCGAGCCACCCTGATAGTTTCCGACTCTGCCGTCTGCCCTTATCGTTCTATGGCACGGAATCACCAGGGGGAACGGATTTGTGGCCAGCGCGTTACCTGCTGCTCTCGCGCTGCTCGGTATGCCCAGCTTCAGTGCAAGCTGGCTGTAGCTGAGTACTACTCCTCCTGGAATCTTCCTCTCCTCCATTAGCACTTTTCGCTGAAAGCCGGAGCATACTCTGAAGTCGAGGATATCTTCATTGAAATCCGGTACATGTCCTGACAGCATGATTATTATTTCATCGGCAAGCCGCTTTATGGCATGATTTGCAGAAGGCAATACTCCAGGAAAATTAGCTGAAGCAAACGCTGAGGCTGATTTGTTTTCACCGCTGAGAAAGATCCTTCTTACTGTTGTTCTGCTGCCGGTCTCATTCCATACAATGCATACTTCGTTGAATTGAGTCCGCAGACTGTAATTAAATAGGGACGGAGGCATTTTATTCATGATTAGCTAATAATACGTATCTAATGAAAGATATTTGTGTATTTTATTCACCATTTTAGTTTAAAAAGCCTCCGTCCCTATTTTTTCATAATCGATCCGTCGGGTAACATCTCGTCCGGATGATACTCGCCATTTTCCTCTTTCCAGTACCTTACACAGCTTTCCCAGTCTCCTTTGCAGTAGTATGCTGTCCACTTCTTCTCTATCATTCCATTATCACTGAAATATTTCATGGGACAGACATCGAACCACTTACATCTTCTTGATAGAACATACAGCTTGCGGTAGTGCTTTTCCATACCGGTTTCTAAGGCGGGATGATAGAGTATCACAGCGGTATGGCCCATTGGATACAGGTTCACGGAGCCTGCGTGGAAGAGTTTTCCGAAGATTTCCGGAACATCCACTTTTGATTCGGGAAAATCAATACCGTACTTCCCGAAAATGTATCTTGCAGCATAATAACCCATGGTCGCGATTACCGACGGATTCACCAGTTCAATTTCTTTTTCAAGGTATCTGCAGCAAAGGTCTATTTCAACCTTCTTCGGTTTCCTATTACCCGGAAGGTTGCATTTAACAAGATTGGTCATGTAAATATCTTTTTTTTTGATTCCACCCTTCGCAAGAAAACGATTGAGGATATGACCGGATGGACCGATAAACATCCTGTTTTTAATATCCTCATGCTCTCCTGGAGCCTGTGCAACAAGCATCAGATGTGCTTGCGGACTGCCTTCCCCACAGATAACGTTGCTTCGCGTAAGGGATAATTTGCACTCTTTGCACTGTCTCAGCTGCCGGTTCAGTTTCTCAAGGGTCAAACTTTAACCTGACCAGTCGTTTACCAGGCCGAAGTCGAAAGTCATTCAAAAACCTTCCTGATTGAACAGGGCTTGCCTTCTGAATCACAGAATCTCTGAGGATGTTTCATCGGTCTGTACTGAAAATGAACCCGTCGGGGGGGAATGGAAGACCACTGTTCCGGCAAGTATCGATGAACTCAGCTATTTCCCGTCTTGTCATCATGCTGTTCCTTATAGAGTAGGGCCTAACACGCTGGAGTTCTTTCGCCAATTTCTCAGAACCTTCTCTTAGAGCCAAAAACATATCTTCGTTCCTGTCAAGTTTTCGAAGGGCAGTTGCAAGTGCTGAATAGTATGTCGCAATATCAACTTCGGAGTGTTCATCCGAAGAATCAATAACCGTTCTGAAATGTGTAACTGCAGTATCCAGAGATTCTCTATCCGAATCCCCGCGGGAGATCCGCAGAAGTCCCCTCAGATACAGTGTTTCCATCTCAGTTGAAGGATTGCTCGTTTCGATATCGATTGAATCCAGTATCTCCTGCGCCTTTTCGAATTCATCCATCCGCACGAAGATGTTGGTTATTAAAAGATCACATTTGGTCCCCATCTGATTGCACCGCAGCTTTTCGAATATCTCAGAAGCCTCCTCCAGACAAAACCTGGATTTTTCCAGTTGACTCTCCAGCCAGTAAAGGTTGCCAAGACCGAATTTTCCATACCCATTTCCAAGTTCATTTTTAATTATATCGTTGATTTCCATGTATTTATCGTAGTATTCCATTGCAAGGTCAAGCATATTTATTTCCATATAGTATCCAGCGATATTGTAGTACCCTATTGCCAGGCCCATCTTGTCATCCAGTTTCATATTCATCCGGATAACCTCTTCCAGTGTACTGAGACTCCTGCTGTAATTTCCCTGGTGGGAATAGATCTCGTGCATATTATTCAGTACTGTTGCCTGACCCGGCATGTCATCGATTTCTTCGAATATCTTCATTGCGTTTTCATAAAGTTCCAGAGCCTCATCCTCTGAACCCAGTTCCGAGATAACGTCGGCTTTCCTTGTGCAGTACAGGGCGAAGATATCCTCAGGTATTTCAGCATCGTTCTCACCCATAATATTTTCAGTCCTGTCAAGACACGAAAAGGCTTTATCGTAGTTCCCCTGAAGCCTGTGCACAAAAGATGTTTCTAAAAGTGTCTCAATCAGTGTTCTGAAAACTATTGGATCTGCTGAATCGTCTTCCATGCACATCTTTACTGCATTATCGTAGTTCTCAAGAGTCTCCGGATAGAGGCTTCTGTTAAGATTATTCCTTCCAAGCCTTAAATGAACAGCCGCAAGCTCTTTGGGGCTTGAAGACAGTTCCAGAGCCTTCTTCAGATAATTGTCCGCCTTTTCAACCTCACCGGTAATCGAATACAAAGATCCCAGATTAATCTGGACGGAGAAAATGCTGGCATGTTCCGAATCAACAGGAGTCCTGTCCAGATAGATCGCGTACCAATGTATAGCATCTCCGTTTGCTCCAGTGTTTAAGGCCTGATTTGCCGCGAGTAGAGCGTACCTGGCAGCATGACTATTGTCCTGGCTTCTGGAATAGTGATACGCAACGGCAGTAAGAAGTTCCTTTCTACCCTTCTCGTAAAATCCTTCAAAATAGGCTGCCATTCTCTGGTGGTAGGTTCCTTTCAGTGATCCTGGGAGGTCTGAGGATAAGTAATATCGTACAGCACCGTTTGTGAATCTGAAACTTATGTTATTCCTTCCATCGCTGATCTCTTCAATAATCCCGGCTTTTATGCACTCATCCAGTCTTCGGGCAAGTTCCACCCTGTCGCGGCCTGTCATGCCCTCAAGAAGTGAAAGGTTGAACTGATCAGGCGTAAGGGATACGATTTTTAGCAATTCACCGGCTTCAGTGCTTATGTTTGAGAGTTTCATCGTAATGATCTGTCCAATACTGTCAGGCACTTCAACATCGTCGGGCAGGTTATAGTTTTTTTCTCCTGATTTGCTGCAGGAAATGTACCCCGAATCCACGCATGATGTCAGCAGTTCGCGAAGAAACAGCGGGTTTCCTCCGGATTGAGCTATCAGGAATTCCTGTACATCTTGTGGTATGTTTGGATCCTTCAGCGCGAAGAGTATCATGTTCCGTGTTTCTTCAGTGGTCATTTTACTAATCTCAAGGCTCAGAAGTGGCAGGGAAGATTTTATTGACGAGAGTTTCTTAAATATATCCTCAGAGGTTTCATCCCTTCGCATAATGCATAGATAGAGAATATTAGCCTCCGGGGTATTCCTCGCTACAAAGGAAAGTATTGCCAGATCAGGCTCTGCGATCCATTGCAGATTATCCAGAATCAGTGTAATTGGATGAATCGTGGACAGGACCGCAAAAAGAACTGAAATATCCCTGAATATCCTGAATCTGAGCCTTTCTTCGCGGAAGTAAATAGTATCGTCCATGACGGAGGCCTGAAGCTCGGGAAAAAGGTCGAGCGTAGCCGGGTGAACGGGTTCAACAGCCATACGTACAGTAGTTAACTCGCTGTCGCTAAGACCGGACAGCACTTCCCTGAGTGGATCTATCAGAAGGGAAAATGACTGATATTGTGTATGCTCCATTACCGAGTTCTTCACGACAACTGATTTCATGAAATCACAGTAATTCAGCAGTTCATCCACCAGTCTTGTTTTACCTACACCGGCCTCTCCGGAAACAATTGCAAATCTGCTGGAATCGGTCACGGATTCCTCGAGCAGCTGCCTGAGTTTCTGAATCTCCGGTCTCCGCCCCACAAGATGTGAAAAGTTGATTTCCGGAATATCGTTTTCGGTCAAATCCTCAGTGAAGAAAAAGAACCTGCCCCTGCCAGTTTCCTTGGCCTTGTAAAGAGCTTTATCGGCACGTGATACGATATCCGTAATGGAGACGTCGGTAGTTCTGCTATGGCTTACTCCTATGGAAACACTGACATGAATACCTGATTTAAATGAAATACGCTTTATTTCGAAGATCAGACGCTGGGCCAAATCCAATGCCCCCTCTTCCCCTGTGTCGGGAAGAACTACAATGAATTCATCACCGCCGAATCTTACTGCTGTGTCTGATTCCTTCAGATTGACCTGTACGGTGAGTGCTGTCTGCCTTAAAACCTTGTCCCCGGTCAAATGTCCATAGATATCGTTTATAAGCTTGAAGTGATCAACATCAAGCATGAGAAGCGACCACTCAACCTCCCTGCGGATATACGTCTCATTAATGGTATCGAGATAAGATCTGTTGTTAAGACCTGTCAGGGCGTCAATCCCCATACTGCTGAAACTGCCGGTAACATCTCTGTTCATAATGATTACTTACTAATCGAGGTTTTTCCAGATGTCCAGTACAGTGTACCTAACCCTATCCGGTTCAGCGGTTCAGAAAATACGCTGATACTAACTCTCTTCTGAATCTTCGTTGCCCAGCTTGTGTATCGTGCTTTTCAGCTCCCTTATCAGCCTCCGGATTTCATACCTCTGTCTTAGTTCGCTGTCGTCTGATAAAAGGCTGAGGGTTGCATCAGCATGCTTAAGCCTGTCCGAGAGCATTCCCGCAAGAGTGCATGTAACCCGTATTGCCAGATCAGGATTCGTCTCGTGCAGTTTCTTGAAAGTTTCCCTGCTTATGGAGAGAATCTCACCGGGAGCAACACAGGTTACGCTGGCCGATCTAATTCCGCTTCTGAAGAATGCCATTTCACCGAAGACATCACCTGCAGACAGAGCTGCGAGTACAAATTCTTCACCCATTGAATCGCTCACCACGAATCGACCACTTCTTATGATATACAGATCGTTACTGAATGAACCCTGATCGATTATTATTTCCTGCTCTTCAGTACTGTGAGTACTGCAGGCATCAACAAAGCTCTTTTCTTCAAGAAATTCCACAGGCGTAAAAATGCTATCATCATAATCCATTTAACGGTCCTTTCGTGTAAGGTATTCTCAAGTTGTTCAAACACAATTTTGTAAGATTCTTTCTTCCGTATCCTCTATCTTCGTTACACTCCTCTTAGTTCACATACTATTTCAAAGAGAACCATAGACAATTTGTCAAATTTGATTTCGGGTCCGGTAGATATAACTACGGTTTCTGTTTCATCAATTCCTTCTATCGCAATTGAGATATCAGACGCTTCTATCAATGCTTTTCCTGTAACCTTTCCTGGATAGCTACTAATAAAGCTGGTCACAGATTCCATGAATGGCTCAATTTCCTGAAGACAACTCCTCTCGAAATTCGATCTGGCCAGGAGCTGCCCGGCATTAGAGAATATGCCAATGTACTGGATATCTATAGCTGATTTCAGAAGACCATCGAGTTTTTTTGATAGTTCAGTATCGAATTCTGCAGAACCGATATCCTCCTCATCCTGATTCCTCTTTTTGTCGTCTCTCTCTCTAAGAGCCCAGATCAGAATATTGTGAAGATCATCATGGATGGTTGTTTCTTCCGGTTCCATTCCAGTCTCGAAAGTAAACCGTCCTTCATTCCAATCGACTGTATCCACAAGAACATACTTACCGGTCTTCTTACCATACCTGGCATGTACAAGCTCGCCCTTCCGATAGTAGAAGTCAGCCTTGCCATCAATGGATATCACTGTAAGCATACCTGTCTTCCCGCTGGAATTCGGAAACTGGAGCAGTGAAACCAAACCTATATCGCTAAGTGTACCGTTAATGGTCATAAAAGAAATACGTTCCTTTCCGTATCAGCTTATTCGAATACGCTTCATACTCTCCGTACTTACAACCAGCAGCGCTTTCATCACTTCCTTGCCTTCTAATTTCAACGGATCCAGTAACCGGAATTTCGCTGTTTCAAGTTCTCTTTCTATTTGAATAACCGTGATGAGAGTGCGCCTTCAGCAACCATTCATATACTAACAGTATATATTCATAATTGTCGATAGACAATTGTCCAGTGCTTTCCATGCTTGAATATCATGCCTGCGGACTTCCGTACAGCATAACAATGAACATATTCTGTAATTTTCTCAGTGAAACAGTCTTCGAAACGGCCTTTTTCAACCCCGTAAAAGGTAAACAAGCACAATTAATAAAGGATGTTTTACTATTATATATACATGCTGCAGCGAATTTTATGAAAACATCCCAATCCTCTGCTCTTGCCTGCTTACGATACAAAGCTATAATCTTTACGATTGGTACCTGCGTACCTGGTTTGTAAATTGTCACCGAGAACTGCGGAATGGAGTCTATTGTGATTGTTATACTACTCACCTCACTTCTGTTTTCTTCCACTGGACCGGGGCATTTTGAACTTGGCGTAATAGTTGGAGAGCCTACAGGCATCAGCGTAAAAATGTGGTTTGACCGGAATGCCGCCTTTGACGGAGCTGTATCCTGGTCGCTGAAAGACAAAGATGAAGACCTTCATCTGCACGCTGATTTTCTTTGGCACAATTACAGCCTTATCGATGATCCCAGCGGGCTGCTACCGGTTTATTACGGCATTGGCGGAAGAATTATTCTAGCTAACGATACAAGGCTTGGAGCCAGAGTGCCGCTGGGTATCTCCTGGCTGCTTGGCGGAGCACCATTGGATCTGTTTATAGAAGCAGCGGTTATACTGGATATAATCCCGGAGACTGAATTCGATATGAACGGCGGAATAGGGATCAGATTCATTTTCTGATATAGAACACTCATTCGGAAAGCCGCAAGTTATCATGAAGTCAGGAAATAACGGTCTTGTAAGAGATGCCGACTCAGGCGACATGTTTGAGCTTCTCCTGGTAATCGCGGTTGCCACCATTCTTATTAACCGAGCCTTCCTTGCCTTAACCGGTTATCCACAAATCGCATTCGGTTCACTCCATATCGCCCATATGCTATGGGGAGGCCTTCTCATGCTGGTTTCCCTGGTGTTGCTTTTCCACTTCTGGAATCCTTCGATACGGCGTCTTGCTGCTTTCATCAGCGGGATTGGTTTTGGACTGTTCATCGATGAACTGGGCAAGTTTGTAACCAGCGATAACGATTACTTCTTCAAACCGACCATAGCAATAATCTATGTGATTTTCGTTGCTATGTATCTTATCTTCAATAGACTGGTGGAACTTCACCCTCTTTCACAGCGGGAGATCACGGTGAACGAAACTATCAGAAATGAACTGGAAAGCAATTACGAATCCCGCTGGCTGAGAAGCTACGATTATGTGAAAAAACGGTCTGAAGCTTTTCTGATGCGCATCCTGGCCATTCCCAGAATAATCCCCGGTGTAATGATCCTTTTCGTATTCACAAGCCTTTGCCAGTTCGCTGCTATACTGGGCTGGATAAACCCCGGGTGGATTCCAACAAGAAACGTATCCGGATTATCGCTTGTCGGAGTTTTCTCCAGCAGTGTGCTGGTGCTTACCGGGCTTCTGGTGCTGAAATCCTCCAGAAACAAGGCTGTCCACTGGTTCAAACGAGCAATCCTGGTGAATATATTCGTGACGCAGGTATTCCTGTTCTACCAGTCCCAGCTTACAGCGATATGGGGACTGATCATTAACCTTCTTGTCTACGCATGCATCGATTATTACCTTCGACATCATCCCGATGAAACAGGAGTTCATTCTATCCAGCCCGGCTAAGCTCCTCCACCGATATCGAGATGAGTGACGAGAATTCCTTCCTTAAATACATAGTCAGCATTGATCCGCGTTAACATCATCAATGTACAAAGCAGGGGGCGCGTAAACGCCCCCTGCGCACCATGCGACCTTTTTTCAGTCTCTGGGGCAGATGGGAAGAACAGTTCTGCCCCTGGCTTCATTAATAACACCGGCTGCCGCAAGATATATGGCGGACAGTCCGCATACTATACCCTCTATTCCGGTCATGACATTGAACCATAGCGGCATTTCGAACCAGTGACCCATTGCAAGAAGCCAGAAGAGAACGGTTAAACTGAGGAAAACGAACTGCAGTGAACGATTCGTTTTCCAGGTGGCAATCCACATGAAAAACGTGAAAAGCCCCCACATGAAAAGGTACCATCCCAGAAATACCGCATCGAAGTCGAACCACTTATATCTGGCCCCTAGTAGAATGAAAACCAGAGACAGCCAGAATAGTCCGAAGCTTGTGAACGCGGTCGTGCCGAATGTGTTACCCTTCCTGAATTCCATTATCCCTGCAATTACCTGCGCCAGGCCGCCGTAGAAAATACCCATGGCAAGTATCATGATATCGTTACCAAAAAATCCGGCGTTGTGCATATTCAGAAGGACGGTTGTCATCCCGAAACCCATTAGCCCCAGGGGGGCCGGATTGGCAAGAGTATCTTTCATTCATTCTCCTTTTCTTCGGGAAACCATCGACATGCCAGGTTATTCCCTAATTGCCGTATTTCTCGATTATCTCTTTCTTGCCAAGACCGAGTATTCCGTACTTCTCCCCAACCTTCTTGAAAGCCTCAACACACTTATCGAGGTGTTCCTTTTCATGGGCGGCTGAAAGCTGGACGCGAATCCTCGCTTTTCCCGCGGGGACTACAGGGAAACAGAATCCTATCACATAAATACCTTCTGCGTACATATCCCTGGCCATATCGTTAGCCAGCTTTGCGTTGTACAGCATCACGGGAACTATTGGAGTAACGCCGGGACGCATGTTCAGGCCAGCCTCTTCCATCTTCTCACGGAAGTACTTCGTATTCCATTCAAGCTTGTCACGGCGTTCAGTGTTACTCGATATGAGATCAATTACTTTGATCGATCCGTTAACGATAGGGGGCGCGAGGGAATTACTGAACAGGTACGGTCTTGCCTTCTGGCGGCAGAGTTCAATTAGCTCGCTCCGACCGGATACGCAACCTCCGGAAGCTCCTCCAAGTCCCTTTCCGAATGTAGTTGTGATAATATCAATACTATCGATCACGTCGTAATACTCGTGTGTTCCCCTGCCGGTCTTTCCTATGAAACCCGATGCATGGGAGTCATCGACCAGAAGCATAGCATCGTAACGGTTGCAAAGCGCGACCATTTCATCAAGTGGAGCGAGATCGCCATCCATCGAAAACACACCGTCGGTCACAACCAGTCTGGTTCTTTTATCCTGATGCAGCTTAAGCTTCTTTTCAAGATGCTTCATATCCATATGTTTGAATGTATCGTACTCGGCCGAACATAGACGTATACCGTCAACAAGTGATGCATGGATGAGCCTGTCGGCTATGATCACGTCTTCCTGGCCAAGTATCGCCTCAAAAACACCCGAATTCGCATCCATGCATGAGGGAAACAGAAGGGTATCCTCCATCCCCAGGAAGGCTGATACCTTGTCCTGGAGTTCTCTGTGTATGTCCTGCGTGCCGCATATGAACCTTACGGAACTCATGCCGTAACCACGGGCATCGAGGCCTTCGTGGGCCGCCTTGATTACATCGGGGTGACTTGAAAGGCCCAGGTAATTATTCGCGCAGAAATTGAGAACTTTCTTGTGGGCTGCGCCCTCGGGATACTCAACTTCAATTTCCGCGTCCTGCTCTGAGCAGATGAACCTTTTTTCTTTGAAGAGACCATCTTCCTTGATTTTCTCTATTTCATCTGTAAACAGGCCTCTAGTACTGTCTGAAAACGCCATACTGTTCTACCCCCGATTATCCCAGATGTTTATTAACCAGTATACAAATTGAGTTCACCGTATCGAAAGCCTCCGGTGAAGCTTCTTCATCGGGAAGTTTGATACTGTATTTATTCTCAAGGAATCTTTTAAGGGAAACCATTGAAAAACTGTCTACGATTCCTGATGAGATCAGCGGAGAATCAAAGGAAACCTCATCATCTTCATCTTCATCAAGGTACTCATCTACTATGTACTCAAGTACTGCTTCCTTCATCTTATCCATTCCAGCTCCTTTCGTAGAATTATTCATCGGAAAGTGTTGACATATCGCCAACATCTTCTCCCCATTCAATTGCTTTAAGATATCTTCTGACAATCTTGCCTGAACGCGTTTTAGGAAGCTTGTCCATGTACTCGATCTCCTGTGGCATTGCCAGAGGAGAAAGCCTTTTTCTGATAAAATTCATAATGTTCAGTTCAAGGTCATTCGAGGGCTCGTAACCTGGTTTCAGCGTAACGAACGCCTTTACAACTTCCATATTAACTTCGTCCGGTTTGCCCACCGCGGCAGCCTCGGCTATGGCTTCATGCTCAACAAGGGCTGACTCTATCTCGAAGGGGCCAACAAGATGGCCTCCGGTATTTATCACATCATCGTCTCTACCCACGAACCAGTAGTATCCATCCTTGTCGATACTGGCCCTGTCGCCTGAAACGTACCAGAGGTCGGGATTTGTTCTGAGTTCATCAGGCATGTCGTCCTCGGAAGCCCCTACGAACTTGCTTCTGTATATATCCGGCTTCTTCCAGTACTGTCTGAACATTGACGGCCATCCGGGACGGAAAGCTATCAGTCCCACCTTTCCAGGTTCATCGATGGGAACATGGGTGGCAAGGTCCAGTACAGCGGCCTCTATACCCGGAAAAGGCATACCCATTGAGCCCGGCCGTATCTCCATTCCAGGATAGTTAGTTATCATCATCGAGCCGGTTTCCGTCTGCCAGAAGGTATCATGGAATTTCAAACCGTCGAATACTTCCCCGCTCCATATGACCGCCTCAGCGTTCAGAGGCTCACCAACTGAAGCAAGGTGACGGAGTGATGAATGATCGAAGGTCCCTACAATCTCATCACCATCTTTCATAAGTGCCCTTATGGCGGTGGGGGCAGAGTACCATACGGATATTTTATTGTCCTGTATAAATTTATACCATCTTGAAGATGTAAATCCTGAGTCCAGAACACACTGCGTGGCACCAAGAGCCCAGGGTCCTATGATGCCGTAGCTGGTTCCTGTAACCCATCCGGGATCCGCTGTGCACCAGTAGATATCATCATCCTGAAGGTCAAGCACCCAGCTGGTTGTAAGCGCCTGTCCCCATACTGAATTGTGAACATGAAGTGCGCCTTTCGGCTGACCGGTCGTTCCGGAAGTATAATGAAGAACGGAAGGCGTTTCAGGCCCGGACTTGTAAACATCGAATTCCTCTACCCTGGGGCTGTTCTCCACATCGAAGAAAATTTCGTCTTCCTTTAATTTGTCGGGATTGCCCTCTACGACTATTATCTTCTTCAGAGCTGGGAGTCTGTCCTTTATTTTCCGAACTTTCTTCACATGCTTGCGGGTTGTGAGAATTGCCTTTGTTTCTGCGCTGGCAAGTCTTACTTCAAGAGATTCATCGCCGAATGCCGAGAAAAGCGGCTGCGCTATTGCCCCCAGTTTAAGAATACCCAGGAAGGAGAAATAGAGACTCGGGATCTTGTCCATGAATATGCAAACCCTGTCTCCTGGTTCAATCCCCTCATCCTTCAGGAACTTCGCGAATGCGTTTGAAAAGACCCTCAAGTCATCGAAAGTGTACTTCGCTTTCTTATCCCCGAAGCCTTCCCATATGAGTGCTGTTTTATCTCCGTCACCTCTGCTGCAGATTCTGTCGGAACAGATAGCTCCAATATTCAGGAGTTCTCCATCCTTCCAGTCAAGGACATCCTTTGAGATATCCCAGTTAAAACTCTCTTTCCTCTTTTCATAGGATCCGATATTGCTCAAGTGGTCTCCTCCAATCCTCTGGTTCTCCGTCAGCTTTCCATTGTAACAACGGCTATGGCGTTCTCACCTGAATGGCTGATGGAAAGATGAACCTGTTTTACGTGCTTATTCCTTGCATGTTCCAGTGCCTTACCGCTTAACTGAACGGATACAGCACCGGTTTCTTCTTTAATTATCTCGACATCTTTCCAGCGCAATCCGTGGGAAAGGCCAACGCCAAGTGCTTTGAAGGAAGCTTCCTTGGCTGCGAATCTAGCCGCATAGCTTTCCCATGGGCGAGCTCTGGATGAGCAGTATTCAATTTCTCCGGGAAGGAACAGTTCGTTTACCATTCCAGCATCCAGACGGTTTCTGAAAACATCAATGTCAACGATGTCTATGCCAACCCCGATTATTCTCAAGTAATCAGTCTCCCGGGTAATTCAGTTACCTGTATAAATAGACAACATAATCTTAACATGACGAAGGGGCTGTGTCCACAGCACGGAGCTACTTTCCGCACTTGACGGAAAGCCCGATTCGGGTGATAGAATCGGTATGAAAAAGCCCATGAAGAAAAAGAAATCCGCTTTGCTCGCCGCTCCGCTTTTACTGATGGCGGCAGTAATTCTCCTGTTTCTACTGTTTGAATGCAATATCAACATTCCCCCAATGGATGATACCTATATACACCTGGTCTACGGACAAAGCCTCTTTTCTTCAGATCCCCTCAGCTTCAACGATTCTGAACCATCATCGGGGTTCACAAGCCCCCTATGGCTTCTTCCCTCTGCACTGGCCTCTATTGCAGGAACCACAGGAGCTCCAATCGTACTTATGGGGTTCTCCTTACTTGCTGCAGCTGCGGCTCTTCTTCTATTGCCTCCCATTACGGCTGTGCTCCTGCTTACAGCAGGGCCTTTCTTTTTCCATGCGTCCAGCGGGATGGAGACAGCTCTTTCATGCCTTGCTGTAATCGCTGTATGGAGATGTATAGTAAACGGATCTGGAATCACAGCAGCTTCTTTTGTTCTTGCTGGAGCCTTCCTTGTCAGGCCCGAACTGGCAGTTCTTGGAATACCCTTAGTTGTTTCCATGAAAAACATGACTCCGGGTAATATCGTGCGCCTTGCGGCACCTTCACTGATAGCTGGTCTTATCTGGATGCTTTGGAATATTCATTCAACGGGACTTCTTCTACCTTCAACATTCTACGCGAAACAACCCGTATCATGGTTCACCTCAGCATTTTCCGGACTGCCCGGTCTACTGAAAGGCCTTTTGATTACTTCACCCCTTCTGCTTTTTACGGCAGCTGCTTCAATTACCGGACTGCTTAAATGCAAAAAGGAAAAACGTCGCAGTGTGTCGATGGCACTTATTCCGCTGCTTCTTTTCGCTATATCAATTTATCTTCAGCCTAACAGTTTCTTCCAGATGAGATACCACGTTCCTTCTCTTACTGCCATAATTCTTGCTACAGGATACTGGCTCAGGGGGTTGAGACGCCGGAGACTGAACGCCTATATTCTTGCTGCTTCCATGCTGCCGGGTCTTATCATCTTCGCTGGAAGAAGAGCGGATGCTTCATTTGATGTCCATTCAATAGATGTCAGTCCTGCCCGATACCTTTCCAGCATAGCATCGACTGAACAAACGGTTGCAGCGGCGGATATTGGAGCGGTAAAGTGGATAACCGGTATGGAAATACTTGACCTCGACGGCCTGGTTACGGCGGAAAGATTGCCCGGTTCCGGCAGACAGGGCTGGCAATGGATATCGGTCAGAGCGGAATACCTCCTTGCCTTCCCAGACCAGTATTCAAGCCTGATATCGGAAGCCGGGGATTCACTGGAATTCCTTACAGGATTCGGAAGCGACAAAAACGTCATCTGCGGCGAGGACTCGGTTGCTTTGTGGCGAATCCTTTAGCTGGACAATTGCCCCTGTTTCAA
Organism: Candidatus Aegiribacteria sp.; assembly: GCA_021108005.1. Lineage (NCBI taxonomy): Bacteria > Pseudomonadati > Candidatus Aegiribacteria > Candidatus Aegiribacteria sp. Next base: position 7,890 of record JAIORS010000229.1, on the reverse strand, counting down.
ACTATTTTATCTTGTTGTAAGATCAACCGATATTTGAGAATGGACAGGATATGACTGATAATAAAAACAGATCATTAAATCCGGGAATGATCAGTGAGAGTATTCCAAGTCCCACCAATAAATTCGTTATCATTTGTGTTCTCGTTCTTGCTTTCATTCTTCTCAGCATGTATTTCCATCTTGATCGCCACGAGGGAATCGGGTACTCACATTTTGCTTACATACCCATCATATTCGCAGGTTTCTGGTGGGGCAGGAAGGCTATATACGTTGCTATAATACTTGGGATGGATGTGCTTGGTTTCAGCATCTTTTCCAATTCCGCAAGCCCATTGTGGGCTGATAGTATTCGTGTTCTATCCTTTCTTATAGTTGCCTTCGTCATCGGAGAGCTTAGTAACGAACTGCTGAAGACGCACAGGGCATTGCGGGAGCGGGAGGATAGAGTTCGTAAAACCAATTCCTCACTCAGAGAATTCGCTAAACTCAGAAAGGCTTTCCTGCATATTGCCATACATGACATGAAATCCCCGGTTTCCGCTACAACTATGCTGCTGCACAGCCTTCAGACACTCCTCGACAGTTCTCTTACAGATGAGCAGGAGTACCTGATAAACAGAATGCATTCCAGACTCGATGAAGCAACATCCTTCCTGCATGATTTTCAGCTTTTCGCACAGCTGGAGGATCCTTCCCAGATAAGGAAGCAGGCCACGGAAATAAACCTTAACGATCTTATCAGTGATGTCGTCAATGTAAATCAGGATATAGCACACAACAAGAACCAAAAGCTGACATGTGATCTTGAAGAAAACCTCTCGACCGCCGGAGGCGTTGAGCGGCTCATCCGCGAAGTCATCTCGAATCTTGTAACCAATGCCATTAAATATACCCCTGAAAACGGAAATATAATCGTTCGAAGTATAACCATGGGCGACTGCGTGGTATCTGTGGAAGTTGAGGATGATGGCATAGGTATTTCCGAGAAGGATCAGAAAAAACTCTTCAAGGAATTCGTCAGGATCAAAGATAACAATGTCGCTGGCCAGAAAGTCGGTGGAATAGGCCTCGGGCTTTCGATAGTAAAAAGGATTATCAATATGCATGGTGGAAAAGCCTACGTTATCAGTGAACCCGGAAAGGGCAGTACATTCGGTATCCTTCTTCACTCCTGCCCAGGTGATAATGGACCATTAATCAGGCCGGCTCTCAGAGTTTCTGAGGAAAGTGTACCGGTGAAGGGGTATATCCCTGAATAGACTAGTACTCTGTACAGCATAAATAATCGCATTCTGCTAGTACACTAGCTCTTCCGAGCACCAGCTGTTAACTCAGCTATCAGCAGATTCTGGGCAGTTGTTCACCGCTCATCATATCGACAATTCTCTCTGATCCTATACTGCTGTTCATCAGTACATCAGCGTAGGTAGATTTTTCGACGTAACCTATTATCTCAGCCTGATGACCGCTTTCATGATGTCTCAGGATTTCCACTGCCTTTTTGCCGTTTTCCCGAGGGAGGATAACCACGAACTTGCCCTCGTTAGCTACGTAAATCGGATCAAAGCCCAGTATTTCACAGGCGCCCTGAACTTCATCGTGAACCGGAATAAGATTCTCTTCTAACCTGATTGAACAGTTGGTCATGGAAGCTATCTCGTTAAGTCCGCTTGCCAGGCCTCCTCTCGTAAGATCCCTCATGCAGTGTACATCCAGATCCGCGTCCAGCAGGTCTTCAACCATGGAATCAAGTGGAGCCAGATCGCTTCGGATTCCACTTTCCAGATGTATCCCTTCTCGAACGGCCAGAACAGCTATACCGTGCCTGCCTATATCACCGCTGAGAACCACCGCATCGCCTTTCCTTATCCTTGAAGGAGCGATCTCGATACCTGGACGGATGATACCGATTCCAGAGGTATTGATGTAAATACCGTCGCCCTTGCCATTGTCCACGACTTTCGTATCACCGGTGACTATTGAAATGCCAGTCTTTTTCGACGCTTCAGCCATCGAGACAACAACCCTCCAGAGGGTTTCCATGGAAAACCCTTCTTCGATGATGAAACTCGCACTGAGCCACCTGGGACGGGCTCCGCACATGGCAAGGTCGTTAACGGTTCCGTATACGGCAAGAGCGCCTATATCACCTCCGGGAAAGAATAAAGGCGTAATAACATGTGAATCCGTGGCGAAGGCCAATTTTCCCGCCTCTGTCGCAAGAACTGCTCCATCGTGTCTGGCTTCAAGAATGGGATTCGAGAAAGCCTTCAGTATGACCCTGTCGATAAGATCGTTCATCAACCTTCCTCCACCGCCATGCGCCATGGTCACCTCAGGGTAATCGGCAAGTGGAATAGGGCATGTCATTTGTGAAATATCGCGGTTATTCATCGGGTTTCCTTACACATCTGTAGCGGTAATATGCAGCACAGGCTCCCTCTGAGGAAACCATCGGTGCTCCAAGAGGATGCTCCGGTGTACATTCCGTTCCAAACGCAGAACATTCATGTGGCTTCTTATTTCCTCTAAGAACTTCTCCAGAAATACAGATTTCCGGTTCCTCGACTTCATAGCTGCTGACTTTGAACTTCCTGCCGGCATCGAACTTCGAAAAGCTGTCTCTGAGGCTGAGGCCGCTGTCCTGGATTCCCCCTATTCCCCTCCATTTCCGGTCTGCTATTTCGAAAACTCTTCGCATCAGTTCAATAGCAGCCGGATTGCCTTCTCGGGAAACAGCCCTGAGGTACTGATTCTCGACTTCCGTTCTGCCCTGTTCAAGCTGTTGCAGACACATGTAAATGCCTTCAAGAATATCAAGGGGTTCAAAACCTGTAACGACAATTGGAACACTATACTTCTCAGCAACAGGTTCGTATTCGGTATAGCCCATTACGGCACATACATGCCCGGCCGCAAGAAAGCCCTGGACAACGCAGTCAGGGCTGGAAAGAATGGTTTCAATCGCTGGAGGAACCAGAACATGAGACACAAGCATCGAGAAGTTACCGAGTCCGAGACGTTCAGCCTGAAGCACTGCGGCGGCAGTTACGGGAGCGGTGGTCTCGAAACCCACAGCGAAGAAAACAACTTCTCTTTCCGGATTACCGGCAGCTATCTGTACCGCGTCAATCGGAGAATACACCATTCGGACATCTCCACCTGATGCTTTAGCTCCAAGAAGATCACCAGAGCTGCCCGGAACCCGCAGCATATCACCGAACGAACAGAAGATAACGTTTTCAAGGCTGGCGATCAAAACAGCTTGATCAATCAGCTCTACTGGAGTTACACACACGGGGCACCCTGGACCGTGGATAAGAGTTACAGTATCCGGAAGAAGCTGATCTATACCGTACTTGACAATGGAATGAGTCTGCCCGCCGCAGACTTCCATTATGCTCCATTTTTGGGTTACAAGCTGTTTTATAAGATCAGCGTACTTAAGAGCGGTGTCCCTGTCGCGGTATTCAGATACGTACTTCAACGTGTCTCAATCTTTTCTGTTTGATCGAATGTGTCTTTCCCATCGTCAAGTTCTTCCCGTCCGAATTCGGATATCTGCCTCAGGTAATCGAAAACTTCAAAAGCCTCCTCCTCTTTGAGCTTGTTAAGAGCAAAGCCAGCATGGACAATCACCCAATCACCAACCTTTGCATTCCGGACACCGGCAAGGCAGACTTCTCTCAGTACACCTCCGAAATTCACCATGCCGGTTACGAAAACAGGATCATCACTTCCCGATATCTTCTCGATCTTTCCGGGAACTCCCAGGCACATCAGTATACCCCCATCATTCCTTTGATTTCATAAATATAGCTGCCACTACTTGACCAGGCGCGATACCTCCATCGTTAGCGGGAAGGCTTCTGTGAATAACCGGTTCATAACCTAGATTTTCGAGTAAATTCAAAACTCTCCGCAGAAGGTAAACGTTCTGAAAGCAGCCTCCACTGAAGACGACCTTCTTCTCTCCAACCCTATGCGCTACCGCAACGATTCCGGCAGCAAGGGCATTATGAAATTTAGCCGAAATGATACCGTTGCTCATCCCTTCCGCAACATCCATGATAACACCTTTGATAAGGGGAGCCCAGTCGAGTACGATAGGTTCTCCAGTAGCCTGAATCATGTCAACAGAATAAAATTCCTCAGTCTTGACACCCCCTATCGCGTGCTCAAGAGCCATCGCCGCCTGCCCCTCGAACTCAATAGTCTGATAAAGATCGAGGATCGAGGCAACTGCATCGAACAGCCTTCCAGCACTTGAAGTAAGGGGAGAATTCACCTCCGACGCCAGCATCTGCCTTATTACATCGGTCTCTTTTGTGGAAAATGTACCAGCCGGAAGGTACTTCACCGGATCATTGTATAGCCTTGAAAGAAGCCCCAGTGCTGATCTTCTTGGTTCCCGTGCGGCTTTATCTCCGCCAGGCAGCGGAAACCGTTTCAGGTGAGCTATCCTTTTCACAGTACCGTCCGTGATGTGGAAGAACTCGCCACCCCATACTGTTCCATCCGGGCCGTATCCGGTTCCATCCCAGGAAACACCAAGCAGAGGGGGTACGATTCCCCTGTCCAGCATGCACGAGAACACATGGGCAATATGATGCTGAACCGGAATACCCCTGAGTTGTGATTCTCTTGCCCGTACAGATGAGATATAGTCCGGGTGCATATCGTAGGCGATAGTATCGGGATGAGCATCGTACAGATCTTCTATACTGTTCCAGACTTCACCGAAAGCCCTTATGGCCTGCGGTGATTCCAGATCCCCTATGTGCTGACTGGTAAATACGTTCCTTCCGATTGACAGGGCCAGTGTATTCTTCAGATGCCCTCCTGTGGCAATAACTGATGCAGATTCATCGTATTCCATTCTCAAAGGCAATGGTGCGTAACCTCTCGCCCTCCGCAGTACCATTTCCCTGTTGTTGAAAATTCTGACAATAGAATCATCGACATGCCGGGCTATCGGTCGGTTATGAACAAGAAAAATATCCGCAACGCCTGATAGCCTCTCAATAGCCTCTTTTTCATCGATGCAGATCGGTTCATCGCTCAGATTTCCGCTTGTGGCTATTACAGGTTCTCCTATCTCCATCATTAGAAGAATATGAAGAGGAGTATACGGCAGCATTATTCCGTATTCAGGATTGGAAGGTGAAACCAGTTCCGAGATATGTACTGCTCCACTCCCATTATCGAGCTTTCTTAGAAGAACTATCGGCGAGCTGGATGATTCAAGGATATCTCTTTCAACCGTTGATACATGGCAGACTTCTGAAATCATCGGGAATGATGGAAACATCATGGCCAGGGGCTTCATCTTCCTTCCCTTGCGGGAACGGAGTGTTTGAACAGTTTTATCGGATCGGGCAAGTGCCATAAGATGAAAGCCGCCAAGCCCCTTTACCGCCAGTATTCTGCCTTCAAGTATCTCCTCCGCGGTTCTTCTGAGGGCATCGTCCCGCTCCGCTATAACAGCTCCAGAGGAATCCCACAATTCCAGATGGGGGCCGCATTCAGGGCAGGCATTGGGCTGAGCATGAAATCTTCGGTCAAGCGGGTTCTCATACTCCTCCATGCATTCACCGCACATCCTGAATCCGGACATCGTGGTTGAAGGTCTGTCGTACGGAATTGAATTGATGATCGAATACCTGGGGCCGCAGTTCGTACAGTTTGTGAAAGGATATCTGTAACGTCTATTATCCGGGTCAAGTATCTCAAGGGTGCACTCACTGCAGATTGCAAGATCCGGAAGTACGAAAGCTTCCCTCCTTCCCCCGCTGCTACTTCGTATTTCGAAGTTGGTATATCCGACTATTTCAAGATACTCACTGCGTATATCCTGCACGATGGATACGGGCGGTTTTTCTTTCAGTATCGCTTCAGCAAACCTCTTGAGAACCTCAGTATTTCCCTCAACCTCTACCTCTACACCCTTTGAGGTGTTGGACACCCAGCCCTGAAGGTTAAATCGATGGGCAAGACGGTATACAAAGGGCCTGAAACCCACTCCCTGAACCGCTCCTTTAATTTCAAGCCGTAAACGCTGCATCTGTATCTTCCGGGATAAAATTGCCTGTTATTGACATACGAAATACAGGTTATATTCTACCACTCTGAATGCTTTTTTACCACACAGGTTCCATATTTTATGAACGGTGGATTATCGATGCATGAAATTTCTCTTGCCTACGACATGACCAGAATAATCGGCAACACTCTGGGTAGAAAAGTACCCCTGGACCGTGTTAATATTACAGTCGGACCCCTTTCGGGAATCTCCCCCGAATCTTTGAAGTTCTGCTTCACTGAGATCGCGAAAATGGAGGGATTCGGAGAACCGGAACTGGTGATAAACCTTACCGAAGCGAAGCTCGTCTGTCTTGAATGCAGTACAGAATACCAGGCAAAGGATTTTTATGAGGGCTGTCCGAAATGCGGGTCGATCAGCAGGAATATCCTCTCAGGAAGGGAATTCACCGTGGACAGCGTAGAAATTGATGAAGGAGATAATTAGTATGTGCGATGACGCATCCGAAAAAATAGTGAACATAGGAACACCTGTAATGAATAAGAACGACCGCTTCGCTGCTGCAAACCGGAAACTCCTCAGCGACAAAGGTATCTATACATTGAATCTTATAAGTTCTCCAGGAGCGGGTAAAACTACAGTACTGGAATCCATGGCGCGTTTTTTCGGTTCCAGAATGGCTGTAATAGAAGGTGATGTGCAAACAAGAAGAGACGCTGAAAGAATTGAGAGGGCCGGATGCCAGGCATGGCAGATAGAAACGGGCGGCGCCTGCCATCTTGACGCTCAGGCTGTTAATCACGCATTGGGACATATGGATCTTGAGCATTCAGAACTTGAATTACTGGCAATTGAAAATGTAGGCAACCTTATCTGCCCAAGCGGTTACGACCTTGGTGAAGATATGCGAATCGGTCTTTTATCCGTTCCCGAAGGCGACGATAAGATACTCAAGTACCCCAGCCTTTTCAGCAGTGTCAACGTATTTCTGATTAACAAGACGGATCTCATCTCCTACCTTGATTTCGACGTAAACCGCGCAATTGAGGAGTGCAGAAGCCTTAGTCCCGACGTTGAGGTTTTCACAATTTCCGCCAGAACTGGCGAAGGCATGGAGGAATTCTGCGAATTCGTGGAATCCAGTTTCAGTTAACATCCTTTACCGGATAAGAAAAAATCATATATCTTCGAACGGGCTGATTACGCATGATATTGAATTATTGAAAACAATCACATTGGCATGTTTTAGCTCTTAAGAATATTCATTACAGACTTGAGCACATTCTGAAAAGCAACTTTTTTTAGCTTGCCGACTTGCATGCTAATCAGAGTTGTGTTTGCAGTAAACAATTTCCCTGGGCGAGCATAACTAACGCGTTACAATGATCCAGACTGAAAATCGATCTCGCTTAACTGAACTGCATGAGAATCAGAGTAGGGATTACTCGTAATCTGGCACAGTATCCAATCTCCACGTTCTGCTGATGCCAGAACAACAGCTGGCCGTAACTTGTTTTTGGATAAATCCGAAAATGGGAAAGTAACAAGAACTATCGAACCTGCTGCAAGTGCGACCATGCCTCTTCCTCCTCCGGCCGGTTCCAGTCTTCTCCGAGTGCAACCTCGCTGAGAATGGCGGTTTCTGGAATATTAGGCTCATCAATGATCGTCACTATTGCTCTGCAAGCATGTGACAGGTGAATGCTTTCCCTAATGTGTACTTTTCCATCAACTTCGATTGTGGCTTCAACAGACCTTAGCATTTTTTCACCTCCATTACTTGTATACTACGAAACTACGTAACACTCTGCAAATCTTGTGACTTCTTAGGAGTTCTAAGTAAAATG
>JAIORS010000228.1 GCA_021108005.1 Candidatus Aegiribacteria sp. | reverse complement strand
GTCCGGACGAGACTCGAACTCGCAACTTCCGGCGTGACAGGCCGGTGCTCTAGCCAATTGAACTACCGGACCACACAGAGTAGGGTGTGGAATATCTGAGATTCAGGGCAGATGTCAAGGTTGTCTGTTTCAGAAGATGTTTACCCGGAACAATTCACAGGTATATTTGTATAGTATGATAAAGTGTGAACAATTCATTAGGGGTAGAAGACAGGAGTTCAAATTGAAACTGACAGGAATAATTCTTATAGGCCTGATGAGTATTGGGCTTGCAAGCACTATTGAAATCGGGTCTGCATCGATACCATCAAACCATCCATGGTGCGGCACTTGAGAACCTGATGCCCGCTACCAGGTGGTAGTACTCGCAAGCGAAATAGGAGACGCTATAGAGATAGAGAGCTTCTCATGGAAAAGAAGTGTTGGGGGAGAGCCTCAGGGTTCCTATAACGATTTGAAAATCTACATGGGCCTATGCAGCAGCAATCAGCTGGGGCTGAACTTCGATGATAACTATATAACCGGCACAAAGATTCTTGTATTGAGTTCATCGTTGTATACTACTCCTTCCGTGAATCCCAACGAGTGGTTTGACATCGTGTTTGATACTCCTTTCTGGTACAACGGACAGGATAATCTATTGATCGAAATCGAATGGTCGTCTGCAGCCGGCAGTGATGCTCTTTATTCATGGCACTGGGATGGGGGAGCCAACAGATGTATCTTCGGGCGTTACGGTTCCTCGGCAGCTCTTTTTCCCAAAGTTGAGGTTCCAAATTTGCGTCTAAACGGAACTCTATCCCTGACGAATTCAACCTTTGCCCGGATTAAAGCACTTTTCATGTAACGATGACTTCATTTCCGGTCGCCCCTTGGCTGCGGCGACCGGTTTCTCTATTATTTATCGAATATCTTTCTATACTAATCACGGCTTTGGAAAGACGATATAGATGAAATCCTCCGGTGTTCTTATTCTCACGCTTTGTTCAATTCTGCTGGCATCCTGTCCCCTTGGTTTCCCACCGGATGAAGCCTGTCCGTCCGAAAACCCTTCATGCGCTCTTTTTACTGATGAGAATGGAGACGGTCTTTGCGATAACCCCGGACCTCAACCTTCAGCTGATTATGACCCGTCAGAAGAAGGTTCTCCCTCCGACTCGTCCGAGACTGTTCCGGACAGCCTTGATATGGAACCAGTTTCTGTCACTGACAGTCTTCCTGAGAATACAGTGGATGAAATGCCTTCACCGAATGACACTGTTTCGCAGGAGGAAGCCATTGAAATTGAATCTCCCGCAGCCGAACCAGCTGATGCATACGCCCCAGGCCCGGAATACTTATCCGAAGGTAACCAGGTAACAATCCTTTCTGATGCTGAGGGTGATCTTTTCTGCATTTATCCAGGACATGAAAGAAATGCTGAACTATCACACATCGTATGGGAGATCGCGGAAAACTTCACAGACTCTTCGATTGTCACCGAGGAGATTCAGATCGAGATCTCCCGGGACTCGGTATCCGTCGACACTGTGACTATAGAGACAGTAAGCACTTCTGTATTATCCTGCCCCCTTGGATACTTACCGGAGGAAGCCTGTCTTTCTGAAAATCCTTCCTGCGCTCTGTTCACCGATGCTAATTCTGATTCGTACTGTGATAATCCGGGAATGCTGTCGGACTCTACTTCAGCTGTCAACGTACATGTCTCCGGTATGACGTACAGTCTTATACCTCTCGCAAGCGGATGTCCGGTGGGACTTCCGCCGGAAGCTGCCTGCCCGTCATCTGACAACGCGCTTTGCCCCCACTACATGGGTCTGCAAGGCTGTGTGAACCCGTCCGGTGGAGGTATGAGAAGAACTCTTATCGTTCTCTTCGCTACCGCTGTTCTGCTTCCAACAGCTACTATTCTGAAAAAACGCTTGAGAGGAAGGAGGAAAGAAGACAGGCGAAAACGCAAAATAGCCCATATTTCGGTTCAAATATCATCACTTCTTGTACTCGGTTTTCTGGTTCAGGGGTGCTTCTGTCCTCTGGGCGTAATCCAGTACGCGATGCTTCCCGGTGGTTTGGTCTTCCTGGGGGGGCTGGGGATAGCCGTTCTTATTCTGCCGATGCTGTGGAGTGCTTTTTTCGGCAGGATTTACTGTGGTTGGGTCTGTCCTTTCGGAGCTCTTCAGGATCTTCTGGGAAAACTTCATGTCCCGAGACCACCTAAATTCTCCAGCAAAGTTCATTCTGTCCTATCGGGTCTCAGATACCTTCTTGCGCTACTGTTCTTTGGTCTCATTATTCTTGCAAGCAGCGGCCAGTTCGAGAGTTTCAAGTCGGTAGCGTTTTTCTGCAGATACGATCCGTTTCATACGTTTTTCTCTTTCTTCATGATTGGATCCTTCACCGGCGCAATTGTCGCAATGAGTCTTCTGGTGTTTTTTCCCAGGATTTTCTGCAAGTATCTATGCTTCTACGGCGCCATTCTCAGTTTTCTCAGCAGAATCGAGCTTTGGAAGCGCTTAACGCATAAACATCCTTCCGCAACACGAAACGATGGAAGTAAGAAACCGGCAGCCCCTTGACCTGACCCCTCTTCACTGTGCAGATAATCACTGTTGGTAAAAGCTATCGTAAAATAGGAAAAGGGGAGAGTAGTGGCTGGAATTAGAGAAACCTGGAACAGCAGGACTGCATTTGTCCTTGCTGCCATAGGTTCTGCCATCGGCCTTGGCAATATCTGGCGTTTTCCATACGTCACATATGAAAACGGTGGCGGTGCATTTCTTGTAGCGTATTTCATCTGTCTTTTCCTTGCGGGTATTCCGCTGCTGATGCTTGAATTCAGCATCGGCCATAAATTTCATCAGGCTGCGCCCGGCTCCTTCAAAAGGATCAGCCCGAGGCTGGAGTGGTTCGGTTGGTTCGCGGCAGGTGTAGGATTCATCATCGTCACCTACTACGCCATTATCATGGCATGGAGCGTAAACTACACCTACGAAGCCGCCACTCTTGGGTGGGAACAGGAGGAAGGCTTATACGCCGATGTCCAGTACGCCATAACTGAAACGGATATTGAAGATATGGCTGTACTTACCGATGTCCCTGATTCCCTTCTGGGAAGAACCTTTACATCTCCTGTTTCAGCTGATCAAGGCATTATATGTGCTGATCCTGCAGATCCTGAAGGATTCGGAACAATCCTCGTGGCCTTCGGGGGACATCTCTATGGATTCAACAGTGTAGGCGACGCAAATACTTTCATGGGTTCGCCGGGAGATTTCTTCTTCAATGATTTTCTTGGAGTGACTTCCAGCCCATGGGATATGGGTGATTTCAAATGGCCGCTCTTCATAGGATTCACCTTGGCCTGGATATGGATAGTGGCTTCGGTCTGGAAGGGCACCAAAACTGTAAGCAAGGTGGTGTATTTTACCGTTCTGATTCCCTGGTGTCTTCTGCTCCTTTTCGTAATCCGCGGGCTGACCCTGCCGGGGGCAGGCACGGGAATCAGGTTCTACCTGACCCCGGTCTGGTCGAATTTGATGAACTCGAAGCTATGGCTTGCGGCTATTTCCCAGGTATTCTTCAGCCTCAGCGTTGGCTTTGCCATAATGATAGCTTACGGAAGCTTCCTCCCTAAGAAAACCAACATTGCCGCAAACGCTATGATCATTGGTATTGCTGACGCGCTTACCGCTTTTTTTGGGGGGCTTGCCGTATTTTCCGCTCTCGGGCATCACGCTTCATCACTTGGTGTGCCTGTTTCGCAGGTGGTGTCATCGGGGCCTGGCCTTGCTTTTGTGGCCTATCCTCACATCATCACCACCCTTCCGGCAGCAAGAATCTTTGGAGTTCTGTTCTTCCTTATGCTTCTGACACTGGCGGTGGATTCAGCCTTCAGCCTGCTGGAAGCTGTCACTGCTTCTGTGAAGGACAAATGGAACACATCGCATAAGAAAGCCAACCTGATAGTCGGCGGTCTTGCTTTCCTGCTGGGGCTTCCTATGCTTACCGGCATGGGTATCCATATCCTCGATATAGCCGATCATTTCATGAACAGCTTCGGCCTTACACTGGTAGTGCTGGGTGAGGTTCTTATAATCGGCTGGGGAACCGGGGCAGATGAACAGAGGCAGTATATCAACAGCAATTCTAGCTTCAACATAGGCCTCTGGTGGAATATCTGTATACGGTGGATAATTCCGATGGGAATACTCTGGATGATATTCAGCGAGATTCAACAACGAGTGGTTCCCTACGGCAGTTTCAGCCTCAGATCACAGGAATTCATCTTCGGCTGGCTGCTTATAATTCTGCTGCCGATAGTCAGCGATCTCCTGGCAAGCTCCAAAGGAAGCAGTGAAATGAAGTGATGACAGCTTTGGGTGGCTGCCGGAAAGGACGAACAAGCTGCCTTTGACGTTCAGCATCCGGGCACACGTGAATTAAATCAGGCGAAGGGGCTCCTGAAGTTCTCTATGATACGGGCAAGGGTTCTGTGTTCAGCAAATACACGATACTCAAGTAGTTTTATAACTGTTTTGAAGTGCTTCCATTCCTCACCGAATTTTTCGCTGGTACCTATCAGTTCTTCGGCTTCCCGTATGCTTTCCTTAAGGAAATCCGAAGCTGTCATGTTGTCGATATCATGCTCAAGCACCTTTATAATCGTGGAAAACTCTCCGCTGTCCAGCCAGATTCCACCACATTCTCTGCAGTAATCAATCTGAACCCCCGTATCAGCATACCCCACAGAGGCCATCATCTCTCCGCACGAGGGACATCGTACAGATTCCCTTGTCACATGAAACCCTTCGGTATCCTTCCAGAGATTGATCTCCATCCAGGCAAGGTCGCTGTCTGCCTTATTCCTTGCCTGCCTGAGTTCATTCCTGTCAAACCAGCTTCCTCCGCAGGCAGGACAGGTATCGATTCTGACTCCCTGAAGCTCCGAAGCTTTCAACTCTATATCATGGCATTTTGGACAAAGCATCATTCCCTCTCCTCTTCCTGCCAGTTAACCGAGATCAAACCCAATCTGATGGCATTATCTACAACTACCTGAGCTTGCTTTGCTACCGGAGGGTCGATCATTTTCGAGCCAAGCGCAATAGCTCCCAACCCTTCAGAGGCAGCCTGTTCCATTGCCAGAACTATCCTCCTGGCTTTATTCAGAGATGCTTTGTCAGGTAGAAAAGCCTCATTAATTATTGGTACCTGCTGCGGATGAATGCATCCCTTTCCTACAAAACCAAGCTCTTTTGCCCGTTTTACCGACTCCCTGAGCCCTTCATCGTTCTTCACGTCCGCATAGACTGTATCTATGGGCTGAAGCCCCGCGGCTCTCGCCGCAAGTACGATAAGGCTTCTGGCGGTGAAGCTCTCCGTTCCTCTGGCTGTGGGAGTAACTCCCATCTCAGCGGAAAGATCCTGCAGGCCGAGAGTAAGGGCTGCCGATTCTTCGGGGGTTGACCCGGCAATTTCAAGGGCATTGAACACCCCCAGGGGACTTTCTATTATCGGCATGAGCCAAATTACGGATTCCCGACCGCAGAGTTCGGAGACTTTCTCCACAATATCCCTGACTACGGAAACCTGATCGGCCAGTTCAACCTTTGGAATGAGTATATGCTGAACCGGCTGTGGTACAATCCAGTCGAGATCATCAACAGCGAGTTCTCCCTGATTAATACGGACCATCACTTCCATTCCGCCGAAATCAAGGTTCGCCAGTGCATGCGCGACCATTATTCTTGCTTCGAATTTTCTGTCGGGTGATACGCTGTCCTCAAGGTCCAATATCACACCGTCCGCTCCTGAAGACAGAGCTTTTTCCATGAATCTTGGCCTGTTTCCAGGGACGTAGAGCCTTGATCGTCTTGGAATGTTCCTTCCAGAAGGTTCTATATCCACCGCAGGAGGAAGAGGTAAAAAATCGTTTCCGAGCACTTTTCTGGCCGCGGCCTCAAATCGCGCTGCCGCAACGAATGGAGCCGCTCCGTTGTTATCAATTTCAACACTTCCTCTGGAAATGCCCATTCGATCCGCAGTCTCCCGAACCGAATCCTCAAGGATCCTGGAGGATTTTTCTCCGTTTATTACGATATGTAGCTCAGTATCACTTATTTCGTAGGAGATTCTACAATCGGATTTAACCTTTGGGCCCGAATAACCGCACGAAGCTTTGTCTGACATATCTGCTCCTTAAACATCAAGTATCAAATATCGCAACATTGCTAATCTAATGAGGAATATCACAGGTTGAACACTCCGAAGGAGCACATGTCAGAGGATTCATCATCAGGAATACAAACCCGGAGTCAGGATGACACCTGAAACTGTACCTTCCCAGAAACGACTGAATCCCTCTTACCCTGTCAGCACAGTAAGGCTGATATTCCACTGCAAAGGTTCTCATGTGCGTATCCTCCAGGTATTCAGCAAAGGCTTCCTGCCATCGCGCCGTTCCGGCTCCGGACCTGTCGTCAACCCAATGCGGAACTATCACAGCGGAAAACCCTGGAATTGTGGTCACTGTTTCCCGCCAGCTGGCTTCGGTTGCCGCCACTACTTTAATTGGAGGCAGCCCATCCATCACTATATCTTCTGCAAGCTGATTTCCCATATCATCCTCATCATTTGAGAAGGATACAATGTACAGCGTATCCGCATCCTCTATGGAAAAGATGGAATCTCTGTCAGATTCTGCTATTTCAGATGTTTTTACAGCATCCTGGCTGTAATGATATCTAAGAGAGGGCTGTGTAATCCAGGTTACAAGGCCCCTAACTCCCATGGCTCCGAAATAGATCGCTACCACTACCGCTATCATACGGGCGGCCTTCGTGATCCAGCCCTTCATTGTAAGAATCCCGAACAGGGCAAACGGCAGCATATAGGCAGTAGTTCCTATAAAAAACCCGATGAAGAGCATCATGCCGCTGAAAGGGCCGCTGGTTTCAAAGGCTACCGTTACCGCTATCAGGAAGGCCGGACATACAGAAAAGCCTGTAAGAACACCAAGCAGAAAAGGACTACTGGTGACCTTCAGCACCTTCCCGGCATGGCAACCTGTGCATGTCTTGCGAATCCGTACGACGGATAAAAGCAGATAGAGGGCAAACAGTATATATCCCGCATAGGTGAGAGGTATCCGTACCGTGGCCGGTATCGCTCCTCCAAGCATCCCCACCAGGGCACCGAATATGGCGTACGATATGAACCTGCCGCCATTAAGCTTAAGAATCACCCACAGGGATTGAAGCCCTGTTCGTTTCTCGCCCATTAAATATGAAACGTATATGGGGCCGCATGTAGCGAGACAGGCGGTTCCAGTGGCAAGCCCCAGGGTCAGCCCGGCACCTAAACTATCAAACAAATAACTTCCCTCTCAGTGAAATATTTCACAGGGACATTGTGCAATGTCCCTGCAAATCGGAATTGTTCTTTTTCAAAGAGCCTGTCAAAAATTGAAAGAACCCGGATAGAACTCGAGCCCTGCCCGCAGACGCCACCAGTTTTCGTTCTTCGCAAGGTTGGTTCTTTCCTGTTCCACTATGCCCCATATCCGTGCGGCAGTTCCAAACTGATACTCAAGCCCCGGACCGAAGATATACCTTTTTCTGTCATGACCAGCACCCGCGACCGATGTCGGAGTAACACGAGCTTCAGCGTCAATTAGAAGGGAAAGACCTCTGTAAAGGTTGATCCTTGAGAAAATCCCCGCACGCTCAGTTCTTATCGATGATCTGGAGAGTTTTCCGGATATCACTACAGCGGAGGGAATTTCACGGTTCCTCAAAAACCTGTAGACTATTCGGGATTCAAATGAGGTGCATGCTGCTCTTGTTATGCCATCATCGAAATCTATGACCGACTCAAAGGTTGTATTTACCGATACCGATGGAATGACCATCTGAACCAACCTGACCCTTGATGTAAGCCTGTCCGCAATATCATGATTATTGAAATCAGAGCCGTCGTAAAAGGAATATGTCACATCACCACTGATGAACATGTTTGAAGGAAGTGATTGAGGCACAGTGTAAAGTGCAATATCTAACCTGCCCCAAGTTGATTCGTAATCAATTAAATCGGAATTCGTCTGATGGTACAAACCTGACATGCTTAATGTAAACCCCGATATTTTGTAGGACTGTCCGGCACTAATGCGAGTTTCAGTCCAGGCAGCCTCAGATCCCTGTTCCAGTACAAACCTCTTGCGAAAAGATGACCAACCTCGAAAAGATTCGCTTCAAGGGAAAGGCCTGGTCTTACGAAACCCTCTCTGTAAGCAACTCCAGCCTGAATGGGAAGAACCATTTCCGGTTTGTTGTTTCCAAGATCAACAGTCCAGCAAACATCAGGATTTATAGTTACAGGCCCGGCTTCAATGTTAAAGTCTACATCTGTCCTGCTGTACGAATTCAGTACCCTGGGAACAATGCCGGTACTGTCTTCATGGGAATACCTTTCGTGGATTACAAGGCTCCAGCTACCTCCTTCGAGCAAGCCCCCAAGATCAAACCCGCCTTTTTGGAGAGAAAGGCTGTCCCCTCCTGTCTGGATATTCATCCATCCATCAATAGAAACAGCCATCGCCAGTGCCGGAAGAAGAAAAAGAACAAGCAATATTGTGGCTTTCATCAGTATATCGCTCCTTCCGGACATTCCTCAACGCATCTGTAGCAGAAATGACACAGTGAGGGATCGATAACCGCATCACCATCGATAACTTCGATTGCATTGTAAGGACAGACTTCCACGCATTTGCCGCACCCGGTGCAGTCATCGGTATTAACAATAAGCTGAGTGCTTTCCACAGGCCCCTCGCAGGAAATGAACAGAACTAACGCAGTTGCAACTGCGACGAATACTTTAACGTATCGCATCATAGCTGCATACCCCCTGACAGAACCCGCAGCCTATGCATTTTTCCGGATCAATGTGAGACTTCCCGTCGATTATTTCTATTGCCTCCACAGGGCATACTTCAACGCAGTCTCCGCATCCAGTACATGCGGAACGGTCAACCCTGAAGAAGGTGTCGGCAAATACTACCGTTGCAAGAATAAGTACGACAGTTAATACAAGTATCGCTTTTCGGTTCATTGAACTGATCCCTGGATGAACACCTCTATACCTTCCCCATTCACCCCGAACAGGCCGTACTGCAAATCCGATGATGGAGAAAAAATAGCATCCACCGGACATACGTTCACGCATATTCCGCAGGCTATGCACAGATCAGCATTGATTACAGCTTTTCCGTCCGTATCTACTGTTATAGCGTCCGTAGGACATTGATTTATGCATATACCACATGCAATGCATTTCTCAGGATCAACAACGAAAGCTCCCGGAATTTGAACCGAAACAGGAAAGTCTCCGCTGGAGTCAGGATATACTGTAGCAAGAATCACTCCCCAATCAGAATCCTCCGTTTCGTACACTGTCTCCGAACAGCGGATAATAAGAGATTCATAGGTGGATTCAATCGGGTCCCACTGTATAACACTTCCTCCGGCATCCTGCGAATAGGAAAGGGAACCGGCAGCCATGGACACCGTTATCAGAAGAATCGCCGGAATCAGTACTTTCATTCCTCCACCACCTCTTTCATTATTGACCAGAGCCCGTACTCATGGCACTGAATAAAGCACTGGCCGCAATTTATACAACGGTCATAATCGATATGTACAAGACCGGAATCCTCCCCGGGGGTATTCCAGTCCGGTGTGTACCAGATAGCGTCAACTGGACAGCCGGGTCCGCATGAATCCAACAGTATGTAACAATTGTAAGCACAGTCACCGCACCAGTTTTCCCTGTTCGCGTATCTTAGCCTGTAACTACCTGAAGTGGAAACTACTTCAGACTGTGTATTCCCAGAGCCCATGGCTCTGATGGCAAAGTAGTATGCCTGATCGAAGCGGCTGTCAGTAATAGCGTTGACAGGACATACTTTTACACACTCTCCGCAGGCTGTGCATCTGCTAAGGTCAATAACAGCCTTGCCTTCAATCAGACTCATTGCGTTCTGAGGGCAGGCTTCAACGCAAAGACCGCACGATATGCATGTATTCTCAAAAACTTCAGGTTGCACCTGCACATGTGCAACAATATTGGTACTGTCACCGGCGGGAACTGAGTCTATTCTCAATGCGGTACCCCAATTGGAATCGTTAATGGGATGCGGTGATATTCTGATATCGTACCACTCGGCATCGTCTGCCGCGTTCCAGCTTAATGTAAATGTGGATGTTTCGCCTTCTACAATTTCTCCATAGGTATAACCGGTATCCACCTGCAGTTCCGTGGTTAAATCCGGACCGGAGCCCGGCACCTGGTCCTCAGGCAGACAGGAAGCCATAAGCAATGTTACTGCTAAAATGGCAAAGGGCACGCCTGGATTATTCAATTGACTTCTCCTTCAGAATTTATGGATTTACGGAACTATAACTTTGCAGGAGTTTGATGTCAGCAACGTATATTCATATAAAAACAATAGGTTATTTTGTTCCAGATGTAAATTCCTGATATCGGACCCACTTGCTGAAATCACTTCCTCAAGGCATATTCACGTCCCGTGGAGGGGTGCCGGAGCGGTTGAACGGGACGGTCTCGAAAACCGTTGACTCCCTATGTGGAGTCCGTGGGTTCGAATCCCACCCCCTCCGCCAGTTTACAAAATTTCCGGAAATCTCCGAATCTTCAGAAAATGACTCGCGTTCCGCGAGTATCTTCCAAGGCATAGGATATTCAATCTGCAAAACTGGATTCGTCTTCGATCCGAGAGAGTTGAAACTCTTGAGTCCAATTGCAGAAGAGGCTTCTGAGTCCGGAAACATCGGTATAAAGGCTGATGAGCTGTCTTTCTTTGAGCTCAATCCCCCAGAGTCCACGAGTGGGGACATCTGTCCCCGACTGGTTTTGCGCTGTCCATCCGCAATCTGTAATCCAGAGTTTAGAGAGCTAATCGAAGAAAGTGGGGAGACAAGTCTGAGGTTTGAACCGATACTTTTGTGGAAATCTTTCAGATCCTCAAGATTCTCAGTCCAGGCGGTTGAACCTGCTTCATTGGAAGCACTTATGAAATCCCGTGCAGGTTTAAACCGCGAAGCTTCTCCCGCTTCATATTCTGCAATCTTAGAAGAGAGAGTTATCTTCTCGAGTACATACTGTTCCTTGCGAGCGGTGTATTCGTCGCGAGTAAGGGAACCGTCCAGGTAGATGTCGAGAAGGCGCTCGATCTTCGATTGCAGATCGGCAAGTCGATGCTTCTTTGAACTGATAATATCCTGTGCTTGCTCCATCTCTTGATGCATCAGTTCATCGATCTGTGAATACATCCATTCGGTACAATGATCCGAGAGGGAAACACGGAGAACACTCTGGCGCAGAAGGGAAGTCAGAGCTTCCTCGCGAATTGTTTTAAGGCTGCATGGACCGCGCCGCTTCCCGCAATGGTAGTAATTGTGCTTTTTCTGGGTGCCTGCGGTAATAGCGCAGCCGCAATGTCCGCATGTGATAAGCCTTCGAAACGGAAAACGCTCATCTTTTCGGTAACCACCCCGAGAGTTCCGTTTGAGAACTTTCTGAACCTTTCCGAACAATTCGCTGGAAACTATGGCTTCATGTTTCCCTTCGTGGATCTCACCCTTGTACCGGAACAATCCAATGTAAAAAGGATTCCTGAGTATGAAGGGGATCTTGCTCAGAGCAATCGGCTTGCCGCTCTGGCTGTTAAGTCCCCAATCGATGGACATCTTTCGCACCTCTGAAGGCGTATACTTCCCTGTTGCGTATACCTGAAATAACTTCTCAACTAGGGGAGCTTTTACCTCATCAATATCAATACAGTGTTTCTGTCTGTTGTTCAGGTATCCAACGGGAGCCCAGCCGGGATACTCCCCGCGCCTGACCTTTTCCCGTAGTCCACGCCGCACATTTTCGGAAAGATTGTCCACGTAGTACTTGGATTGTCCGAAAGCGATCTGAAGCATGAATTTGCCCTGGGGAGTATCCTCAAACCAGAATGTCGGAAATTTCAAGGACTTCAATTTGCCGGTATCCAATGCGTATATGATTCTACCGCCGTCAATCGAGTTACGAGCCAAACGGTCAGGATGCCAGGCAATAATACCGGTTACTTCACCGGATTCGATTGACTCCATCATGGCATTGAATACCGGTCGACCAGGATCCTTAGCGGTTTGTGTTTCGATGAACTCCTGCTCAATGGTAAGACGTTCTTTCCGGGCAAATTCTCTAAGTTCAGACAGCTGCGCATCAATCGAGAGCATCTGCCGTTCTTCGCTGTCTGATGATTTTCTCGCATAGAGATAATATTTCACAATGCTCCCTTCTTGTTTCTGAAGATTTCAAGTACTCTATCTTCTATGTTCTATCTCATGATAGATAGTATACATATGTATACCCTATTTCACAACCTCTTAACAAAAGAGCGCTGCTCTTTGCCCCACTTTCTTCGATTAGCTCTCTAAACTCTGGATTACAGATTGCGGATGGACAGCGCAAAACCAGTCGGGGACAGATGTCCCCACTCGTGGACTCTGGGGGATTGTGCGCAAAGAAAGACAAGCCACTCAGCGCCGGACTCCCCTCGAATAGCTCATCATCAGCCTTTATACCGATTCTACCAGACTCAGAAGTCTCCACTGTATTCGGACTCCAAGGTTTCACTTCTCTCGGATCAAAATCAGATCCAATAATGCAAATCCAATACCCGATGCCTTGGAAAATACTCGCGGAACGCGAGTCATTTTCTGATAGTGCTGAAAAATCTGAGAATTTGGTGAACTGGCGGAGAATTTTGAATCGGGTGATAACCTTCTTTGCGCAAGAATATCGAGAGAATCAGTGATTTATAGAAGATTTCGGTAAAAGCACGACCGCAGCGCACCGCTGAGGTTCTGCCGACTGTGGTGCGCTGCTCTCCACCTCCGCTCCGCGGTTTGCACAGCTTATGCTATGCTCATAAGCTCCGCCAACCGCTCCGCTCCGGGACTGTCGACCGCCCCACACATCACGCACACTTCCAGCTCGTGGAGTTCAGCGCGGGGCGTCCTCCGGCTGCTCCGTCCCTGGACACTTTCCAGCGACTCCGCAGGAGTTGTGACCTGCGGCCACCTCTTCGCCGCCACTGGCGGCTTATATCTCGCTCTCGATATTTTTCCGAATTTGTGCAGGCTGCATCATGGATTATTCATGCAAACTGCAGTTTTGCATGTCTATTATTTCTATCATCAAAATCGAACCACGGTTGCTTCTTAAGTTGCTCCGCGACTGTATTTTCAAAAGCATCTTGGAGTACCTGAAACTGTGCTTCTACACAAGGCGCTTCCCTCTGCATTTCTATTCAATTCAACATACGAACTAATTGCTTTGACAGTTTCTGTTAAGCCTCGACTACATCCGTACATAGTGTACATATGTAAACCTCTTTAAGTCAGGTTATTCTCATTGACAATGATATACTAGAACAATTAGTCTATAAATGTTAAAGAAGGAATTTGATTTAACAGATTTCTGTACAGTCATTGTTCGCGCCGCGCTACGCGCGTCTCGAACAAATCGTTGGACAGAGGCACTATCTCAACTTCGCTGGACAGCTCAGACTAGCGTCCGAGTGCCAGCTCTGTTATCTATAGGATAGTCCAACTCAGCCGTTCTTTAATGCATTGGAGAAAAATGACAAATCCAAATATAATGTACTGTCAGTACTCAAAAAGAAATTGCGAATTCGAAATTTCTTTTGAGAATGTGCATAAAGGATTCTTCATTTATCCTAGCAAACCAGCATTGATTGCGCATACTATAATGGAGGCCGTAAAGGACCTTCAGATTACTAATCCGTGCCAGAGTTGGATGTCTTGGGAACAGTTAAAAACTACTGGCCAAATAGTATTCTGTTCGATCTGTGAAGCAATAAGACAATCCGAACGAGTTATTGCAAATATCACCACACTTAATTTTAACGTAATGTTTGAATTAGGTTTTGCAATAGGATGTCAGAAAGCCGTTATACCTGTTAGAGATACCAGTTATGAGCGCGATCAGCATTTATTTGAACAGCTAGGTATTTTCGACGTTCTCGGTTACAAAGAATTTGAGAATAGCAAAAATCTTAAGAAAATCGTACTGGACAACCTAAATGTGAAACCAATTAAGCTAAATGTACATGTAATTGATAAAAAACAACCTACGTTTGTGTTAAAGAGTCCATATGATACTGATGGTAGTATTCGTTTGCATTCTGCATTGAAGAAATCCTCTCTTTATCGTTTTCGTGTTTTTGATCCCCGAGAAACTCCTCGATTATCATTGCATGAGGCTCACCATCAAATAACTTCATCTCTTGCAGTGATTGCTCATCTGGTAGATCCAAATAGACGAGATGCTATCACACATAATGCACTCTGCGCTTTTGTCTGTGGTATGGCTATGGCCATGGGGAAACACATACTTATGCTTCAAGAAGGATATACAAGGCAACCAATTGATTATAGAGATGTAGTTATCCAGTATGAAAATATGAATACAGTGACATTAGCTGTTGAAAATTTTGTTAGAGCTGTTGCTAGAAGACTGTTTGATCTTGATACTATAGAGACAATACCTGTAGAAGGTTTTCTCGAACAGATAGATCTTGGAGATACTGCAGCTGAGAATGAAATTCGAATGCTCGATCAATACTTTGTTAGTACACCACAGTATCAACAGGCTAAACTTGGCCATGCTAGACTTGTTGTTGGCCGAAAAGGATCAGGCAAGACAGCCATCTTCTATACTGTTAGGCACTATCTTGCAAATGACAGAAGCATCTTCACATTGGACCTGAAGCCTGAAGGACACTCTTTTACTAAACTTCGCGAAACTGTAACCAATCAAATGTCTGAAGGGGTGCAACTTCATACGCTTACATCGTTTTGGAATTATCTATTATTACTTGAGATAGCAAAAAAACTACTTGACAAAGAGATAGAAAAAGCTTGGAGAGATCCGGGTACCTTGAGAAGATATGAAGAGTTTAAGAAAGAATATCTTAAACATTCTTTGATTATAGAAGGTGATTTTTCAGAGAGGATAATGGCATTAGTTAATCGCGTAATAGATGAATATCCAGAGGATTCGCAGGACCTGATAGACACTGGCAAGATAACTCAAATGATATATAAGCATGAAGTAAGCACAATAACTAAACTTATTGGCGAACGACTCAAATCTATTGGTGAATTGTGGCTATTATTTGACAATATTGACAAAGGTTGGACGTTACAAGGAGCAACACCAAGTGACGTGGCCGTAGTACGAAGTCTGTTAGAAGCTACAAGAAAATTACAAAGATCTTTAAATACGATGGGTATTGATTTTAAAAGTATTGTCTTTCTACGGAAAGATATAGCGGATTTACTCATTGAGTATACTCCTGATCGAGGAAAGGAACCCATAGCAAATCTTGACTGGTCTGATCAAATCCTACTTGAAGAATTACTATATAAAAGATTTCATAATGTTCCTGGACTTGAAGGGGAATTCAGAGACATCTGGGGTAAGTTATTCGATGCCCATGTTGGTGGAGAGGATTCATTTAGATATATCTTAACTCGATCCTTCTTTCAACCAAGAGCGCTATTAAATTTCGTTACAAAGGCTATACACATCGCTGCCAGTAGAGATCATAAAAGAGTTCTTGAAGATGATATTCTAACAGCTGAAATTGCGTACGCGGAGGATATGTTTAATAGTGTACGACTAGAAATAAGAGATGTATATCCGAGGCAACCAAAATTGCTTTATTCTTTTCTTGGACAGGATTCTATACTTTCACAGGAAGATCTATATCTAATTCTTATGGAAGCGGAAATCGCAGAGGATGAATTTGAATCTGTATCTGATTTGTTACTTTGGTATGCATTTATCGGGATATTAGTTGGCGAGGATGAGCATTACTCTTACCAAGTTGGCTATAACCTTGAGAAGTTGAAAGCATACTGCGAGAGTCGATCGAAATCTAATATCAATTACGTAATTCATCCTGTATTCCGCAAAGCAATTAGTATATAGATCACTCAGTTTCACTTGACTGCAGCATGCTCTTTAGTACGCTGGAGGCAATTCCACTGCAGCTGCTGGTTAAAATATCTATTTCCTCCTAGTTGCACTAGCTAACAGGTGCAATACATCCTTGCAGCAGGTTGGACAAAATCCCACAGACGATTACTAGCTCCTCTTCTTCGTTTTGATATACATTGTATAACACTATACCTCCATCAATACTCAACATCACTGTATGAGTACCACCGTCAATTTCTAATTCAATGATAATATTTCGGAGTTCACCAATAGATTCTGCGTGTCTAAATTCATCACTTTGATCTACTTGATGCCCAAAAACACCAGTTGCAGATATGTTTCGTTGACGCATTGAACCAAACCATGCACCCCTAATCAGTGTAAGACTGGGCCTAAGGGATGCGAAATCAACTACAGTAGGTCGAGCAGTAAATCCGGGGATTTTATTATTCACTCTAGTCACAAAATCACTGGCAACTTTCTTCTTTGTTCTAATCAACAATGGTCTGAAAGTCCCATTTGATGTTGATTCCGCAATGAACATCCTGAACTTGTACGGTGATACGAATTCACGGAATTCTCGACCTCTAGCACGTCCAAGGTATTGTAGGCGTACAAGAAACTCGTGGAACACATCATATCGGATAAACCCGGAAACCGAGTGAGCAGAAGATATTACGACACTGGTAGACGTCACCTCAATGTTTTCTTCTACATCGTTCAACAGACTGAGTTGATCCTCAGTCTCGAAGCTATCGCGCAGCGGGAAATCAGTGGAGGCATATATCTGATAGGCTACTGGCATGACAGCATCTCCGGTATACGGAAAGCAAGTGCTGCTGAGACTGCCGATCTGAAACCCTCAATTGAGTCAGATACTACTGTAAGGTGCTCCTTTGCAACTACAACTCTACTTTGCTTAGTCCGCGAAGGTACTAGAAATTCTATCTTAAAGTCCCTTACCATTTCTAGGTTAAACTGTTGTAGATATAGCCCATAGAAAGGATTTCTTTCTGGAAGCGTAATCTGCATAGCATAAGAAGCCCATCCAGCACCCAGCTTTCTACAGGATTCCTCAAGAAGTGGTAATAATTCGCGATTCAGGAAGTTCCGTGAATCCCGATATCCAACATTTATAGGTAGTATTGATATTACTACTTCATTTTCCTCCAAGTTTTCAGGGAGCAACTCTTCTCGAATGGAGGGATGATACAACTCTATCACAAACCGCCTCATAAGACGTACGACAACACGGTCCTCACTCTGTGAAATAATATTTGATCCGTCTCCTGCCCATTGAATGAGGCTGCTCGCTAAACTTAAAGGAGATGTAACATCACGAATCTCTCGAAATCGAACGTTAAGATCCCAAGAGGCGGGTGTATTCAAAACAGTAAATCGGATCTTTGCTATCCAAAGATATAATCGCGGTGATTTGCGTACTACAATAGGAAGCAAAGCAATAACTACAATTAATATGTTTACTAATGTTTGTATAGTGGAACCAAAAACCAACAGCAGCGCTATTGTAGATAATACAAAGATAACTCCAACAATGACATAAAAGCGCATATAGATCCACCTTCCTTTCACATTTCGCTTCAACTACCATATTCTCCTTGTTCAGCTTAACGCTTGCGCTTAGCTGAATGCAAAATCGTTTTTGTTACACCCTGCACAATTCCGCTACAGTCTTTTGCTAATTACTAATATTCGTTGTACTAATTCGTTCCGCTTACACTACTAATGATAGCCTCTTGAAGAATGAATCACCAGTTCCATAGACGAATGAGATTTTCTCTGTTCTATTTACTCGGATTATTTGCCTTTTTGCTTGGAATTACTTTTGTGCTTTTGATGAGTCAGTCAGGTGTTGAAATATCAATTTTCGGTGTTTGAGTTGTTGTCAGATTGACTGCTATTTCTTCGAACTGGTGATGGCCGGATTCTGTCGAGTTAGAAAAGTGTCCATTGACATCATCAGTAAACATACGTATACATAAATAGATGTTTACACAGTTTAGAGGAATCGTTTTAAAGCGACCTTGACATGCATTGGATACCTTACAATTTTGGAATATCAATTAGAACCCGGATTCAACTCGTAAGTGCAACAAAACTGGTTTGTACTGGTGGGTGAGCTGTTGT
>JAIORS010000227.1 GCA_021108005.1 Candidatus Aegiribacteria sp. | reverse complement strand
GATGATCATAATTTACTAATCATGTGGGGGGTCGGCTATATGTTATCAGGTCTTGCATCCGGGCATTATTATCATATTACATATAGAATTCCAACGTAATATGTGTATATGGCTTTTAGCCAGATAATACATTTCTTTATCGAAAAGACATCCTTAAAACTGATGGAAAGATTCAGAAGGCAATTGTCATCCTCAAGGTCACATCCATGAACTTGTATCCGGTGACATCGTACACTTGATTGACACCTGCAGTATGAACGGATATTTTGCTTTTAAGATAACCGTTTTGAAGGGGATTTGGAGTATGCGGCATGACGAATAAGGAAATCGTAGAGCTGGAGAAGGAACTGAAAGGGCTCAGGCTTGAGCCTCCCGGTTCGGAACTTGCGGTTGTGCTGAACAAGCTCGCTTTTGCATGTATGCATTCAGATCCCAGTAAAGCGGAAGCTTACGCTGTGGAAGTACAGAATCTTGCTGAAAATCTGGGGTTCCCTGATGAGCAGGCAAAAAGCTGCGTTACGCTTGGAACAGTTTTTCTTGAGGCCGGTAATTTCCCTGAGGCGATGTCTTATTGCAGGAAATCCATGGAGATATCTGAGGAACTTAATGATAAGAGTGGTATGGCAACCGCTCACGGTACTATTGCCAATGTATACTGGGCCCAGGGTATGATTGATAAGGCTCTTGAGCATATCCATGAATCTCTAAGATTGAAACAGGAATGTGGCGCAGATAAAGATGAGATTGCCTCCTGCTACATAAATATTGGCGCATGCTACAGCACACTGAATCGCATGGATCTTGCTCAGTCATCCTATGAGCTTGCGCAGAAGATCTGCGAGGAGTCGGGTAACCTCAATAAACTGTCATACCTCTACCACAACATCGGTGCTGTCTATGTAAACAAGGAAGAGCAGGGCAAGGCTCGGGAGTACTTCCAGAAAGCGCTTGATATCAGGGTAGACATGGGAGACAAAAAAGGTACCGCAAGCACTCTCTGTAACCTGGGAAGCCTGCATGAAAAACTCGGCGATAAAGAATCGGCTCTGGACTTCTTCATCAGGGGTCTTGAACTGTACGAGGAGATCGGCAACAAAAGGGGAATCGCCAGCACATGCGCCAGTATTGGCGGCATATACACTGTACAGGGACGTTTCTCTGAAGCTGAATCACTTATTAGCAAAGGTCTTTCGATAACAAGGAAACTTTCGATGAAAGACTGGGAAATCCTCTGCCTGGAGAAGATAGTAGATCTTTACGAGGCAAAAGGAGAACTTCGGAAAGCGCTTTCATATGCACTGGAACTGAATACTTGCATTGAAGAACACCTGAACGAAAAGAGCATGGAGAAGATAGCGGGCCTGCAGGTACAGTTCGAGACTGAGAAGAAAGAGAAGGAAGCGGAGATCTACCGTCTGAAAAACGTTGAACTTTCCGCGATGAACGATGAGCTTCGTGATGCTCTAGCTCAAGTGAAGGCACTTCAGGGGATGCTTCCTATCTGCGCTTCGTGCAAGAAAATCAGGGATGATGATGGTTACTGGCAGCAGATCGAGTCCTATATATCCGAACATTCCGATACGAAATTCTCCCACGGACTTTGCCCCGAATGCATGATCAGGCTCTACGGTAAAGACTTTACCCGGGAGTGAAGGCCCAGGGTCAGGTCTTGCATCCGGGCATTATTATCATATTACATATAGAATTCCAACGTAATATGTGTATTGGTTTTAGCCAGGAAAGAATTTCTTTATTGCGGTTTCTGAATTACCCGATGCTTATTTAGGTCTGGTGATATGAGTGTGTATGCCGCGTCGATTCTACGGTTTTAGTTTATTGACACCTGCAACGTGAACGGATATTATGCTTTTGAGGGAGTTGTTTTGAAGAGGTTTTGGGGGTATGGAGTATGCCGAATAAGGAAATTCCGGCGCTGGAGAAGGAACTGGAAGAACTCAGGCTGGATCCTCCCGGTTCAGAACTTGTATCAGTATTGATAAAATTAGCAAGCATTGTTTCTCATTCAGCTCCGCAAAAAGCTGAAACCTATGCACTGGAAGCTCAAAATCTTTCAGAAAAACTGGAATTGCCTGTCGAACAGGCAAGAAGCAATAGAATGCTTGGAATAATCAATCGCGAGGCAGGGAATTTTGCTAAGTCTATGTCGTATTGCCGGAAATCCATGGAAATCTATGAGAAACTCGGAGACAAAGATGGTCTGGCAATCGTTCACAGTACTATAGCTTTAACTTACAGCAACCAGGGTCTGGTTGATAAGACTCTTGAACACTACCATGAATCTCTAAGATTGAAACAGGAATGTGGCGCAAGTGAAGATGAACTTGCACTTTGCTACTTCAACATAGGAGCGTGTTACAGCAGTCTGTTTCGGCTGGAGCAGGCACAATCATTCTATGAAACCGCGCTGAAGATCTGGGAGGAGTCCGGAAACCATAAGCAACTGGCATTCCTTTACAACAACATTGGTAACTTATACGGAAGAAAGAAAGAACTGGACACAGCCCGTAAGTACTTCGAGAAAGCCCTTGATATAAGGAAAGATCTGGGAGACAAGAAAGGTATAGCAAGTACTCTGGGTAATCTGGGAAGTCTGCATGAAGACCTCGGTGATAAGGAATCAGCTTTGGAATCCTTTATCAGGAGTCTAGAACTACATGATGAAATCGGCAATTTAAGGGGAGCTGCCTACACGTGCAGTTGTATCGGCGGGGTCAACATCAAGCTGGGACGTTTCGATGAAGCTGAAAAGTTTATCGTACGGGGCCTTTCAATAACAAGAAAGCTTGATATAAAGGACTGGGAAATTCACTGCCTGGAGAATGCAACGAAGCTGTATGAGGTAAAGGGCGATCTGCTGAAAGCACTTATGTATTCCCGAGAACTGAAAATATGCCTGGAAGATCACATGAACGAGAAAAGCATGGAAAAGATTGCTTTACTGCAGGTACAGTTCGAGACTGAGAAAAAGGAAAAGGAAGCGGAGATCTACCGTCTTAAGAACGTGGAGCTTTCTGACATTAACGATGAGCTTCGTGATGCTCTTGCTCATGTGAAGGCACTTCAGGGGATGCTTCCTATCTGCGCTTCGTGCAAGAAAATCAGGGATGATGATGGTTACTGGCAGCAGATCGAATCCTATATATCCGAACATTCCGATGCGAAATTCTCCCACGGGCTCTGCCCAGAATGCATGATCAGGCTCTACGGTAAAGACTTTACCAGGGAAAACTGAAGGAACGATTACTAATAGCATCGGAATCAGAAAAATTGCCGTTGGAAGGGGATATCATGAAATCAGGCATTCTATATTTGCTTGCTGTTCTGCTCGTGCTGGGAGGTGATAAGGCTTTTGCCAACGGTGGCCCCATTGATGTATCCTGTTCTCTTGGCTCCGGCAACATCTGTCTGCTTCGTGAGGAGGATATTCTGCTTCGGTCGGAGTGCCTAACGATCGTACCGGTGGGCGACTGGGTTGAGGTGCATGCGGTATACATTCTGGAGAATACCGGGCCTGCGAAACTGGTTGAGTACGGATTTCCGCTGGAAGTTTCGGAGAACGAATTCTCTGGATTCTATCATAGTGTGGATAAAGAACCGACCATTCGCATTCTTGACGGGGCGATGCCTCTTTCTGTCGAGGTTCTCACAGTTCCCGGCAGAATAGATGCCGCAGGCATGGACAGCTACATAATTGATGGTTACGTGAAATGGTTTGCCACATCATTATCATTTCAGCAGGGAGAGACAAAGACCGTAAGTGTGCATGCCCGGGTACTGTCAAGTTACGAGGATTTCTCCACGACCAAGGGTTTCCTTCCCTCTTACTCGTCCAGGTACTTCCGTTATTCGCTTGATCCCGCGGGGTACTGGGGTTGTGGAACTGCGGGAGAAATGGAAATGGCTGTTGATTTCTCGTGGGTAACGGAAAATGGCGGTGAAGTAGAGGATCTTATCGGGCCGGGAGAATGGCTGACGGACAATATTTACGGTTTCAATTCCGTGGATTTCATGCTTGATGGTGCAGGCATAATTGAATTCCAGTATTCAGTTGACAGGTGGAAACTGGCGAGGCTGATCGAGGATAATACTCTTCCTTCGTGGCAGTTTGGTGAGATCAGTGTGTCCTCGGAACTGCCTGAACAGGAGGGACACGAATACGATTACAGGAACATGTTCGACGGTGACCCCGCAACAGCCTGGGCGGAGGGCGCCGAGGGTGATGGCACAGGAGAGTGGATAGAAGTGGAGCTTCCCGAAGCATATGGTCTTGGATGCATCGCTGTCGTAAACGGATATCAGAGCAGCAGAGAAGCTTACGAGGCCAACGGAAGGGCAGCTGAAATTCTCTGTACGGTTTACTTCAGCAACGGTTACACTGAAACTTATACCATTGATCTTGAAGACCTGAGCTGGGAAGAGGTAAGCAGCGACCCCTGCCGCGGGTATCAGGAAATATTTGATGCCGGGATGCCGGAGGAGGCGGATAAGTTCAGGCTTGAGATACTGAGCGTTTACCCGGGGAGTATCTACAGTGACATGTGTATAAACGAGTGTATTATCCTTGGAAACCCGGGCGGTGTATGGGCCTGGTAACCGGGTATTTGTTTTTCCTCATCAGCTCATTACCGGTTACAGTTCCTGATGCCACCGATAACTGTGTTCATCTTATGACCGGAGACACCTTATATGCAACATCGTTCTCAGGTGAACGCGCTAACTGGTATTATGCCGTGCCGGTAAGATGGGCATACGACAACATGATTCCGGGGGGAGAGCCCATGGGGCTGGGTGTGGATACTCTTCGGTACCGGTTGTTTCCTTTGTCATCCGGAGTGTCCTATATAAGTTTAATCCCCGGCGAGGAGGCTCTGTTGCCTTCACCGGGGGTTTTCTATCTCACGGCTGATCCACCTTCGGAGCTGCTTGCAGACACTGTAGCTGCAGTAGAACCTCTGCACCTTCAATATCCGGATTGCGTTATTCAGGTTGTCTCAAGGCCTTCGGACGATTACACAGGTTACCTCTTTGAGATGATCAACGCGCCTTTTCTGATGACACCGAGGTTAACCGTCGGTGGAAACCACCAGGCGGATTGCCGGCTGGGGTGCGACTGCGCCGGCCTTGCTGTTTACGGGGCACGCAGGATGGGGCTTGATATTCCCTACGCAGGCCCTTTGGGAATAGTGCGGTACCTTACCTCTGTTGTGCCGGGGGAATTTCTGCCGGATTCCTCTATAGATCCTGTAGTTTACATATCCGGATATGGCGATTCGGTTCCGGTGGGCTCGGGAGGACTTGTACCCGGTGATATCGTTCATTTCGGGACACAGGTATCTGTTTTTCTGGAGGATAAAGGAGTCATCGGTACGCTCGATCCAGAGGACATGCTCATTCAGTCTTGGTTCGACGGCCCGCATGTTTGCGCAATCCGGGATTGCGGATTCTATCATCTCCCTCTGAGGGTTTTCAGGTGGTCTGCATCTGAGTGAGTATTTCAGTACAGCAATGCTGCACGGAAGAAAACCCCCACATTCGGATCGCTGTAAGCTGCCCTGGTTAATTGACACCTGTAACGTGAACGGATATTATGCTTTTGAGATAACGGTTCAAGAGGTTTTGGGGGTACGGGGTATGCCGAATAAGGAAATCATAGCACTGGAGAAGGAACTGGAAAGGATCAGGCTGGAACCTCCGGGTTCAGAACTTGTGGTTGTGCTGAACGAACTTGCTTATGCCGGGACGCATTCGCATTCCCATGAATCGGAAGCGTATGCTCGGGAAGCAAATGATCTTGCTGAAAAGCTGGGATTGCCTGTCGAGCAGGCAAAAAGCTGCAGAACGCTTGGAATGATTAATCTGGACGTGGGGAACTTTACTGAGGCGATGTCGCTTTGCAGGAAGTCAATGGAAATCTATGAAAAGCTCGGGGATAAGGAAGGTTTGGCATCCGTTCACAGTACTATGGCCACAATTTACAAGTATCAGGGCATGATTGACAAGGCTCTTGAGCACCACTACGAGTGTCTGAGGCGGAAACAGGAATATGGCGCAAGTGAAGACGAACTTGCCACTTGTTACTTAAATTTAGGCGCATCCTACGGCAGCCTGAATCGCTTTGAGCAGGCCCAGTCATTCTATGAATATGCTCGTTCGATATGGGAGAAGTCCGGTAACCGTGAAGGACTGGCATTCCTCTACAATAACCTTGGTAGTTTATACGGAAGAAAGGAAGAGCTGGACAAGGCTCAAGAATACTTCCAGAAGACCCTTGATCTCTGGGAAGATATAGGAGACAAAAGTGGTATTGCAACCGCTCTGTGTAATCTGGGAAGACTTTCTGAACTACTCGGTGATAACGAATCGGCTCTGGACTTCTTCATCAGGAGCCTTGAACTGGATGAGGAGATCGGTAACAGAAGAGAAATCGCATACACATGCGGTTGCATCGGCGGGATATACACCGAACTGGGACGTCTTGATGAAGCAGAGAAACTTATCACCAGAGGCCTTTCGATAACAAGGAAACTTTCGATGAAGGACATTGAGATCCTCTGCCTGGAGAAGATAACAGATCTGTACAAGGCAAAGGGGGATCTGCAGAAAGCGCTTTCATATTCCCGGGAACTGAAAACATGCCTTGAAGAGCACCTGAACGAGAAGAGCATGGAGAAGGTAGCCGGGCTGCAGGTGCAGTTCGAGACCGAGAAGAAGGAGAAGGAAGCGGAGATCTACCGTCTTAAGAACATGGAGCTTTCTGACATTAACGATGAGCTTCGAGAAGCACTTGCTCATGTGAAGACACTTCAGGGAATGCTACCCATCTGCGCTTCGTGCAAGAAAGTCAGGGATGATGACGGTTACTGGCAGCAGATCGAGTCCTATATCTCCGAACACTCCGACGCTAAATTCTCCCATGGCCTATGTCCCGAGTGTATGATCAGGCTTTACGGCAAAGACTTCACGCTGGAGTAGAAGGAGCAAACCTGTGTTGCGAAAATGGTTGTATGTCGTTTGTCTTTTAAGCGCGTTCGTTACCGCTTACGCTCACCCTCATATGTTCATCGATACGATGCTTGAGGTACGTCTTTCCGGAGATCGTCTGGATGGTCTGGAGATAACCTGGTTTTTTGACCCGATGTTCACAGCATCTATTGTGAATGATTGGGATGTGGACGGTAATGGCAGTTTCAGCCCGTCTGAGGTTGAGCTGGTTTATGAGAACGCCTTTTCGAATCTTGCTGATTTTGATTACTTCACGTTCGTCAGCACAGGTAATACAACACTGTCCCCTTCCAATGTGGAGGAATTTACCGTATTCATGGATGGTCAGACACTGGTTTACCGATTTTATACACCCTTCGATATTACTGTACGAGATGGCACCTTCTCGGTTGCTATCTATGACCACACCTATTACTGCGATATCCTTTACTGTACAGATTCTCCGATTACGCTTGTTGGTCCCGGCAGCGGGAATGCTTCGTTTCAGATAGTGGAAAACGATAATATCGAGATACTGTACGGCGGTTCCATATCGGTATCAAGGGATGGCAAGACCTACACAGGTACTGCCTACCCCCAGCAGGTCGTGGTTACCATAGAGGGTAATTGAGTTCATGAGGTTAATGGCTGGCGTTATTATCTTTTGTCTTTTGCTGCTTGTTCCTTCACAGGGGCTGGCTCAGGGGAATCCGTTCATTTCGGGAACTTCAAACAACAGTCAGCAGAACCAGGTTACTCAGTCATCGGGGTTGTACTCTTCCAGAATTATCGGGCCTCTGCTTCGGCAGAGTGTTGCTTTTCAGCGGACGCTTCAGCGTTCGATCTCACAAACCATGCAGAATGTTAAGGACAAAGGAAATTTAGGAAGCCTTTTTATTCTACTGGGGGTATCCTTTCTGTTCGGGTTCCTTCATGTCATAGGCCCGGGGCATCGTAAGATGCTTGTAATCGGTTATTTCATGGGCGAGAAAGCTAAACCTATGATGGGTATAATGGCCGGGTTTCTTCTGGCATTGGTGCATGCGGGTAGCGCTATTGTTCTGGTGGGCGGGTTCTACTGGTTCGCCTCCCGATCTCTGCTTGTATCGGTTAATCAGGCGGAGCTTTTTCTCTTTCCCATTACCTATGGCATTGTCTTACTCCTGGGTGCCTGGATGCTGTACCACGGAGTGCGAGGTTACAGGCGGCATGAGCAGAGCCGCGCTGACTCAAAGAGTATAGGGGGGCTTATACTGTCCGGTCTCGTCCCCTGTCCCGGAGCATCCGCGATAATGATCTTTGCCGTTACTTCCGATGCAACGCTTCTTGGTATTCTTGCTGTTCTGGCCATGTCTCTCGGGATGGGGCTGTTTCTGTCCGGACTGGGGTTGGCGAGTATCTTCTTCCGGCGCGGAATATCACGCTTCTTCGAAAATCAGGAACGTGAGCGGGTTCTGGATCTTGTGCTTCATATGGTTGGCGGCGTTCTTATGGTATGTTTTGGTGTTTTCCTGCTGGCTGGATGTCTTCTGGGCTGAAGCAGTTAACGAATTAATTCTACATCAATCCTCACCGATCAAGGGATTAGCGATAATTTCACCATTTGGGAAACTGACAGTGAGATATCGACATCACTATCAGAGTCGAATCTTAGAAGGAGCGAGCTTCTCTCATCTTGCTTCAGAATGCAGTTTCATAATTGACAACAGCAGCATGAACGGATATCATTTTCTTACGACACTCTTTTCGTAAGGGGTTTAATCTTGAGCCGCAGAATGTCGAATAAACAAGTTTCGGTGTTGGAGAAAGAACTTGAACAGCTCAGGCTGGAACCCCCCGGTTCTGAACTTGCAACAGTGTTGAACAAGCTTGCTTATGCATGTCTGCATTTAGATCCCCATAAAGCGGAAGCCTACGCTATGGAAGTACTGGATCTTGCTGAAAAACAGGGGTTTCTTCTAGAGCAAGCTAAGAGCTGCAATACCCTTGGAACAATCAATCAGGAGGCGGGGAACTTCGCTGAAGCGATGTCGTATTGCCGGAAATCCATGGAGATATCCGAGGAAATCGAGGATAAGAGTGGTATGGCATCCGTTCACGGTACTATGGCTTCCATTTTCAGATCTCAGGGGTTGATTGACAGGGCTCTTGAGCATTTCCACGAATCTCTAAGAGGGAAACAGAATTGCGGCGCAAGTGAAGACGAGCTTGCCATTTGTTATTTGAATATAGGCACGATCTACAGCAGTCTGTTTCAGCTTGATCTGGCGCTGTCATCTTACGAATTCGCGCAGAAGATCTGGGAAGAATCCGGAGACCGTATGAAACTGGCATACACCTATAACAACATCGGTTCTATCTACGGAAAAAAGGAAGAACTTGACAAAGCCCGGGAGTACTTCCAGAAAGCTCTTGATATCAGGGAAGACCTTGGAGATGTAAAAGGTACCGCAAGCACTCTGGGTAATCTGGGAA
>JAIORS010000226.1 GCA_021108005.1 Candidatus Aegiribacteria sp. | reverse complement strand
GGAACATCGTCTTGCCAGGGAACGTGGTCCGCGCATGGCTCGCAGACGAGTTCCAACGGCTCGGGCGGAGGACTGGGGTCATCCCGATTCGTATACTATTCCTACACTCACAGCTCACTGGATCTGCATGGGAGTAAAAACATTGAGCTAAGTTGCTTGAACGACTTCATGAAGCATGTGCTTCTTGGATGAGAATACAGGTATTCGTATAATGCAATCATGAGCACCATGATTCCTCACCTGCTGTTGATTGGATTGGGCGCTTCCGTAAGCCCGGTGGCCGTCACACTCCTGATCTCTGTAATGCTGAAGAAGAATCCACGAAGGAACTCGTTATTGTTTCTCATGGGTTATACAGCCGCCCTGGTGGCCCTGGGGGTAGTCGTGGTTTACCTGTTCCATCCCGGAGGTGGCGGAAGAACACATAGAATCGGCGGTTATATCGACCTGTCGCTAGGGGCAATATGTTTTCTGGCGGTACCTTATAGCTTAAGGAAGAAAGACAAGAAAAGAGCCCCCGGAGTTGAAAGCGCCTCAACTGCCTTTAGATCTTTTTCTCTGGGTAGCATGGTACTGCTTCTTAACCCGTCAACTTACTTAATTTTCATCTCTGGGATACACGTAATCAGCTTAGCCCGTCTTGGTCGGCAGGATGACTTCCTGGCAATAGCTTTCTTGACGCTGGTCACCCTGGTGACGCTTCTGGTTCCCATTATCATTTTCTTTGCTTTTCCAAAGAGGGCCGAAAAAGTGCTGGATTTTCTTAAAGCCTGGTTAACGAAACACAATCGAGTAATCGGGATGACTGTCCTGCTGGTCTTTGGAGCATATCTTATGACAAAAGGCCTAAGGATACTCTTTTAGCGAGGAAGAGCAGAATAATATCTTCAGGAAAAACCTGGAGATGTCACCATTTCCCTTCCTGAAACCGAGCATACTACCCGAAACAACACACCGTCAATGAAATGACCAATCTACAATTCCTCTATGCCCCATATGAAGACACACCTGCCCCCTGATGCCTGGTCTGGGAGGTTTCAACCGACTTCTATCTCGGGTATGTCATCCTGCCAAGGACGTAGTCCGCGCAGGGGTCGTCTTAGTTATCCAGACGTGCCAATCCTAACCAGTGGCGGTATCTCCCTTACCGTGTATTTCGATGAAATTTGCTGGTAAAGCGTGAAAACATATCATATAACCGTTACAATTAACTGTATTGTTATCAAAAACGTGAAAATTTGTTAAATTCAAGCTATGGGAAAAGTGATGAGTGTATATAAGAGAATAGGTTCATTACGAGAGCGGTATTATCAATCTGCTCGCAATAAGGATTCTTTACTTAAACTTATCAATGAAGCAGAGGTTGCAGAACAGGTCTATAATTCAAACGCCATTGAAAACAGTACCCTGAGTTTGGAGGAAACTGAGAAAATACTCCTTCACCTCGATTTAGACCGATATGTCTCCGAACTCGAAGTATTCGAAGCTCGGAACCTGGCACGAGTAGTTACATATATAGACACAAAAGCAAAGCAGCAGGAATTGAACCTGGAAATGATTCTGCTTCTGCATAGAATATTGATAACTAATATTCACAATAATATAGCAGGTCGGTTCAGGAAAAATGATGAATGGGTAAGAGTTGCAAACCATATCGCTTGTGATACCAAACAGATTATAGGCAAACTTGAAGATATGTTCATCAAATACAATTCTTCGGTGAATGACAGTATTATAAAGAGAATTGCAGTCTTTCATCTCAGTTTTGAACACATCCATCCGTTTGTCGATGGTAATGGGAGAATAGGAAGAGTGCTTAACAATTATTTACTGATCCGCGAAGGCTATGTACCCATAAACATTAAACTCATCGACCGTACTTTGTACTATGATGCCTTTGAAGAGTTTGATAGAAATATCAGTAGTTCGATTATGGAAGAAATTGTTGGGAAAGCAATTACCAACAGTTATCATAAACGATTAGCCTATCTGGATGGAATGGACATCATTACTCTTAATGAATACGCAAAGCAGAATAATCTTTCGCACTCGAATTTAATCAATAAAGCAAAACGCCAAACCATTGAAGCTTTCCTGGAAAAGGGATTATGGAAAATTGGTGATCCAACCAGTTAAGAAGCAAGAAATGAATGAAACAGGAACTCGCAATTTATCTGAATTTATTGATTTATCAAGAGCTGGATAAAGGAATGGCGACCCCAACGGGCAAAACTTCAAACCCCTTTTGGAAATGGTTGCTGAAATAAAGTAAGTTGTAGAAAGATTCATGTAAGAGTAAACTGGTATGAATCTTCATACCGGTCTGAAGAAACGTACACAACTGGAGCTTTTCCGGCTTTACAAAACCATTTGACCGGATTCACAGCGAAGCAGTGCGATACACCGTAGAATGGCTAAAGGTTTACCAGGGAGAAATTCACCATTTCGAGGGTCTGTTCTTCGCTGTAGCCCAGCTGCTCCATAGCGCCTGAGGGGCAGACTGTAGAACAACTTCCGCAACCCTTGCACAGAGCTGTATTGATCGAGCAGACCTGTCTGCCGTTCTTCCAGATAAGACCCGGGGCGCTGTAGGGACATACGGATACGCACATTCCGCATCCTATGCAGACGTCGGGGTCCACGCTGGCTATATTGGCAACTGACAGATACTTGTCAGAAC
Organism: Candidatus Aegiribacteria sp.; assembly: GCA_021108005.1. Classification (NCBI taxonomy): domain Bacteria; kingdom Pseudomonadati; genus Candidatus Aegiribacteria; species Candidatus Aegiribacteria sp. Next base: position 1,430 of record JAIORS010000226.1, on the reverse strand, counting down.
TTATGATGATGCAGGCCCGTTCTGCGGCAGCTTTAGCCTGCGAGACGGTCTCGTCCATGTTCTTGGGTGAATGAGCTAATCCTGCCAGGAATATTCCCTCAGCGGAGAAATCCACAGGTCTGAGTTTTACATGGGCTTCCATGAAGAACCTGTCTTCGTTGAGCGGTATCTTGAGCATCTGTGAGAGTTTTTCGGCGTCTTCCTGAGGCTTCATGGCCGCTGCAAGTATTATCCTGTCAGGGGCGATCTCAATCTCCGTATCAAGAACATGATCGCGGACACTGACTGCTATCTTTTTGTTTTCACCATCTTTGACGTATTTTACAATCGGTTTGTTGTCATCTTCGTATCTGATGAATATTACGCCCATATTTCTGGCCTGCTGGTAGTACTCCTCGTTGAAACCGTAGGTTCGAATATCACGGTAGAGGATATAGACATTCATTTTCTGATTGAGTTCCTTGAGACGTATGGCGTTCTTAACGGCCTGTGTGCAGCATACTCTGGAGCAGTACGGATGGTCATCGTCCCTTGATCCGACACACTGAATCATCACCACGCTTTTCAGCTTGCTGTACTTCTTCTCGTTTTCCTCGAGATCGCTTTCAAGTTCCAGTTGTGTAAGCACATTTTCGTCACCGTATAGATATGAATCCGGCGTCATTTCAACCGCACCGGTCGTTATTATGATTATCCCGTGTTCGTACTCCTCGGTCTCCCCTGTATCGCTTTTCTCAATAGATGTGAGATAGTTACCTATATAACCATCGATGGCGGATACTGTGGAGTTCAGGTATACAGTCAATCTTGGATGTTCTTCTATTCTTTTAATCAGTTCATCAAGATATTCAGCAACATTTCGTCCATCCGGTCTCTTCGTAAGACTTCTGAGATTGCCGCCGAGAACTTTATCTCTTTCAACAAGAGCAACTTCATAGCCCTGGTCCGCTATGGATAATGCTGCCGTCATGCCGGCAAGGCCTCCGCCAACAACCAGCCCCTTTTGAGTGACATCCAGCGCAACGGTATGAAGCGCCTTCAATAACCGCGCTTTTCCCACCGCTATTCTTGTCAGGATCTTCGCTTTTTCAGTCGCTTTCGCAGGTTCCGCGCGGTGAACCCAGCTGCACTGATTCCTTATGTTGGCCATGTTGAACAGATAGGGATTCAAACCGGCTTCCCTGATGGTTTCCTGGAAAAGCGGTTCATGCGTGCTGGGGGAACATGAGGAAACGACCACTCGGTTGAGTTTGTATTCGTCTATCAGTTCCTTAATAATTTCCTGTGTATCCTGGGAACAGGTGAAAAGATTCTCTCCCGCGTACACAACATCCGGCAGTGTCTTCGCGTAGGCTGTGACAGCGGGAACATCAACGATACTTCCAATATTGGTTCCGCAATGGCAGACGAACACACCGATCCTTGGCTTT
>JAIORS010000225.1 GCA_021108005.1 Candidatus Aegiribacteria sp. | reverse complement strand
CAGGATTGCTATTGCTATTATCTGTTTCATTTCTCCCTCCTTCCTACTCTATCCGGAGCATTTTCTGGGTAACAGTCTCTCCACAAGCCTGCAGTCTGCAGAAGTATACTCCTGCGCCTACCGCATTGCCTGTTTCATCGAGTCCGTCCCACATGAGTGTATGTTCTGCTGCCTGCATCTCCGTATCATTGAGAGTCCTGACAGCGCGGCCGCTCATATCGTAAATGATTACGTTAACACGTCCCGCTGAAGGCAGAGAGAAGCTAATAGCCGCTTCTGCGCTGAAGGGGTTGGGATATGTTCCACCGAAACAGAACTCCGCTGGAATCTCAGGAGAATAAATCCCCGGAGCATCTCCATACACGAAGTTACCGCCCTCGGATACGAGAGCACACATTCTACCATTCTGATAGTAACTGTCCAGCTGTTCCCATCCGTTAACTGTATAACGATATACAGCACCTTCAGGACTTTCAGCGGGGAAGGACAGTGTTGCGTTTACGTTGGGGATACTTACAGGACCAGCATTTATACCGGTCATCATTCCCTCAACGACCTCCAAAGGAACCTGAGAGGTCAGCGCGATATCAAGTATACTTGACTCGCAGAGACTTACCATGGTTCCCGGGGCAGCTGCGCCAGCCATCACTTCAAGACAGATACTGTTGACATTCAGTGTCATTTTACCTGTCGCAACGTATCCGACAGATATATCTCTGCTTTCAGTTACACTGAAACCGCTGCTGTCGTATCCGGCTACCTGAAGAGTGAAGTCTCCGGCTTTCCAGGCGTTGAACCTGCAGTCCCAGAGTGTGCCGTAAAAACTCTTCATTTCGAAAATACTGGTTGTGTCGGAACCTGCAGCTGTGAAGATGGGTCCGTACCAGTCAAATCCCTCAGGGTTATTTTCAAAGAGCGTAGTGTAGATATCCATGTACTGGTCATTGACGGAGTTCTGGTGAACCGCCAGAAGAACTTCAGGAAGATCCGTGTCCTGTGACAGGATGTACTTGAGATCCGTCGCTCCTTCTTCGTTGTTGTTGGTCACAACAAAGTATGCGTCGTCACCAGCCATTTCGAAGGAGCCGTTGTACAGATCGTTAAACGTTACTTCTACAACGGAGGCGATTTCTACATTTGCTGTATCGACAGACACGACAAATGCGGTCCATTTTCCGTCAATAGGAGTTCCGGAACCGCCTGCGTCAGCGTAAGCTCCGTTGAAGTAAACAGTAGGGTAACTACTGTAGTCTCCTTCGAACCTATCGTACTGCGCGCCCCAGATAGGTGCGGTTATGCCGTCTTCGGGAATCCAGACCGGCAGAGGGTAATCTCCGTCGCTGAAACGTCCCTCGAATGCTAGTGCCTGGCCGATATGACCGAAGCTGCTGGAAGTATCAGAGAAGATGTCGTACGTGTAAATTCCACCAGCCATATCGTCTCTTAAGTTGCTGGTAAGGTTGCAGATGAGCCAGTCAAAATAGATTGGAACAACGTTGGTCTGAATCGCTATATCGTCTGGAACCGATGGATCAATGGCATGCGCTACATTGAACAATCCGGTCGTATCAGACTGCGCGATTGTTTCCAATATAGCGTCAGTGTTGCGCTGAGCGAGGTACATCATCCAGAGGAATGTCTGTCCTCTTGTTCCAGCGAAATCCATTTTCGGAGAACCGGATTGGTAGACAGTCATTACATATTGCGGGTTTTTCGAGAACTGCAGTATATCGTAAGCGATACCGAGTCCGTAAGGAGTTGTTGCTGCTATGCCGTAACAGAAGTACTGGCATGTTTCACCAAGGCCCCTTACGATCCACAGATCCTCTGTAGGTTTCACTGAAGTTCGAACGAGTACTCCGAGACCGTTTGGAATGAAGAATCTTCTCAATTGCTTCGCAACCGACAGATTTGCTTCAGTTCTCGTGTATGTGTGTACATTGATGTAAACAATATCATGGTCATTGAACAGACCACTTCCATTGACATCGTCAGGATTGACATACTCCATTGTTTTTCTGTCAACCGCAGAACCACTATACTGGAATGTATCACGCATGGTGGCAAGCACGATCCAGATTCGGGGATCTCCGTCAGTATCGACGGCGTCTCCGAGATATTCGGTTACAGTACCGAATACGTTAACTCCGTTACCTTCAAATTCAGAAGTCAGAGTGTCAAGTTCTCCCTGATGAATCAGGTTGTTCCAGACAGTCGTATCCTGAATTCCCGGGCCGGCGCCTTCCTTGACTGATACAGAGTCCTGCACCAGCCAATAGGCATGTTCCGTAACTGCGCGGCATGTGAACTGATGAGTTTCGATATCATCTGGAAACTGCGAAAGATCGGGAACTTTGAGCATAACAGTGTCCCCGACGCTCATATCAGCACTTGCCACACCGATTCCCAGTACCGGTAACAGGAGCGCTGTCAGGACTGTAAGAAAACCAGTCCTGAGCGGTCCCGCAAATAATTTCATATTTGACCTCCTGTTTCAGCGGCTGCAAACCGCAAGAACAAAGCTAAATGCAACGCAAAATCATCTCTGAATTTGTGCATTTTTTGTTATCACCTCTCATTGCCGGGAGCATCATCCGCCGCTCGTTCCTGTGACGGGCGAAATCATTTCCTCCCAATTCGAATAACTGACTTCTCCTTCAATCGAGGAGTAAACCTGTTCGTAATTTCCAGTTCCACTTCTATCGGCAAAAACGAAGCTATCGTTCCCGCCTCCATAATAGTACCAGATCTCATACGGAACATGCCCTCCTTGAAATAGTTCCGATTCAATATCATCGGGCTGGCCGTAGATAACGTATACCCTGCCCCGGTCGGTTTCCCAGCTTTCTCTGTAAGCATTCGAATATCTTTCGCTCTCTTCGCAGCGTTGCTCAAACTGCTGACGCTGTTCGGGGGCACCCACCCAGTAGGCGGCATAGAACCTTTTCCTTCCATCCGTATCAAGACCGTTATACATATCAGCCTCTGCGCCTTTTAAAATCAGTTTGAAATGATCAGGATATGGTATTTCATCCGGCTCGCCTGCGGCTTCACCGATGAATTCATTATCCGGTTCAAGATTTCTGCTGATCATGAGGTGCTTGTCTACTTCGAGGGTGTCGTTCTGTGCAATCAGACCGAATACGACTCTGTGTAATCCCGAACTGCGCGCAACACGAAGATCAAGGCTGTCTACCAGGCCAACTGATTCCGCTCCCTCGGGTATCGTAAGTGATACCCAGGGTCTGGCGAAAATCGTTTCACCTGAGGATGTCTCAAGGCGGCCCTGCAGTTCTACTGAAGCGCCACCATGATTGTAGATCTCAACGTAATAGTAAGCCATATGTTCCTCCGGAAGTTCATAACTTCCATCGGCCGCGGGGAATACAAGAACTTCTCCCTTTTTAAGGGGATTGGTTGATTCCTCCGGGGATGGAACTACGGCACGTGCAAGTTCGATTTCACTAAGAGTTCCAGCGGATTCTACTATCAGATTCCTGGTTACGGTTCCCTGCTTCCCGTTACCTGTATCTGTGACTGTAACCGCAAGGATGTAACAACCTGGTATCACCGGAAGAACGGTGCTGTTCACCGCTGACCTTCCCGGTGCCCAGGTGGTTTCGGATTTCCACTGATCAACAGCGGTAGTATCGCCGTTCTCAGAAATCAGGACTGCTGTCGTCATAAACGATACAACCGAATCCTGGTCAGCTGAAAATTGGTCTATACCAAGCTGTTCGTAGATCTCGAGGCCCAGAGTATCCGCTCCCGTGTATTTGAACAGTGCTGTGTCTATTCCAAAACGGATATCTCCACTGCTGACAGACGCCAGATCCGAACCGTTTACCGCTAAGCAGACAGTAAACAAACAAATGATACTAATGCCTCTCATAGATAAGCTGAACCTCCTCCCAGTCTGTTGCGAGTTCGAATATTCCACAACCATTGTAATCGATGAAACACACTTCTATGGCAGGTGAACAGTACGTCCATACCTGAGTAGGCCGAGTTGATGTTTCGAAAGGTCTTGAGTCAATCATATCGGGTTCTCCAAGAAGAGCGAATACACGCCCCTGATCGGTATTGATACCCATAGTATTGAGCACAGAAAAGTTAGCATCTATGCAGTCAAGCCTTGTCAGGTACATCTCCAGGAATTCATTCTGCACGGTACTCGGTGACGGATCCCTCTTATGCCAGAACTCAGCCATCACTGCCTTCCTGCTGGATGGACCTTCCGCATTTTTCAGTTCATCCAGTTCCGAAGCGGAAGTGATGGGTCTTACCAGAGTTTCTGTAAGATCGGGATCCACTCCCCAGACATCCCATGCCTGGAGAAGCTGTAGATCCGCTTTTGAAGCTGCAACTATTTCATCGTCAGAAACGATAACAGCGAGTAACTCATACTCGCCTGAATCGAGATGACTGATATCAAGTGAAGCTTCGATTCTGCACGCGGTACCGGAGGTTGCCATATCCATCCAGCCCTCTCTTTCTATAACACTGTCTTCGTCCCGAAGGGCGTAAGCAGCTACAAGAGAGTCGACCTCTTCGTAGTCTGTCCGGGGAGGATATACATTCCAGATAATTTCAGTTGTACCTGAAGCTCTCTGATAATATCCCCCTGAGATCTGAAGATTGCCTGATGACCATGATGAACTGTCCGGCAGAAATACTTCAATGGTTTCTTCCCATTCGGTGCTTCTGCCCGATTCCAGGTCTCCTACCATTACTGTAAGCAGATGAGTTCCAGTTTGTACACCGGAAATGCGTAACTCCTCAGTCCGAGGTAATTCGCTCCTGCTCACCGAGCCACTGTTCCGTGCAGTATAGTCGCCATCGATGGCGGCGGCAACTTCCCAAAAAGCAGTTTCACCGCTGTTCTCCATTACGAAGAGGAAATCCTCTTCACTGAACTGCACAGAAATAGTCACAGCACCCCCATTCTGCCCCTGGGCAGGTTCAACATTCCAGTTAACCTGAAATCCGGTGATGCTTGTAACAATCAGCGCAAGAAGTGTCATTCATTCCTTCCGACCGGGGCAGGATTTTTACCTGCCCCGAGAATTATCAGTCAGCTAAAATGCGAACCCCAGGCTGGCCTGGTGAACCATGTCCAGCCTGTTCCAGTCCGCATACGCGTAATCAAGTGATATAGTCTTTCCGCTCACAGGGATATTGAATCCCGCTCCAGCGGTAAGACCTTCTTCGTCTGTGTTTATACAATAGCCGCCTCGAAGGGCGAACATATTATTGTACCAGTATTCGGTACCGATTCCAAGTTCCTCTACATTGTCGTTGGGATGAATACCATCAATTTCAACCGTCAGGAAATGAGGGCCTCTGTTGATAATATCCATAGCCATACCGAGCTTGAAGACCATCGGCATCGAGTAGGGTTCGTAAACCTCTGTCGAATCGCCTCCGCTGTAATACGTAGTGTATTCTCCTCCTGGAGTCAGTTCCCCTCCAAAGTGCTGAATTGTCATACCGATACGCAGGGTTTTGAAACCCGTATCGTAAAGGGTACCAATATCAACAGCGATACCGCCAGCGGAAATATCATCCCACTGCTCCCGTACATACTTCACCGTCATTCCGGCACTGAACCTGTCGGTCAGCATTCTGGAAAAGGAGATACCTGCCACCATGTCATTACATGAGAAGGTTTCTCCCGTTCCTTCGGGATGAGCAACGGTGGTTACGTCCATGTCGCCGGACTGCAGCATCGCGAACTGAGCAGAGAAGGTACCTACTCCGGCAATTTCATGGGATACGACACCTGCGCCGTAAAGTATGTCCGCAAACCACTGCATGCCTGAAAATTGCACCTGTGTTCCGGGTACTCTTACAAGGCAGGCTGGATTCCAGAATGCGGCGCTTGGATCATCGGCTGTAGCGATAAAAGCACCAGCCATTGCGGTTCCGCGGGCACCCAGTCCTATTTTCAGGAACTGCGCGCCAGAAGTTCCGACCTTCGCGAAAGAACTTGCTTCGGCAGAACGGCGACCGCTGCTGTCAGGACTATTCCTGTATACTTCATGGTCACTCCTCTCCTACTTAATTATGGCAAACTTGCCGATAACGTAATCATCCTCAGTCTCAACACGATAAATGTAGAGACCGGATGTTACTTCCTGATCATTTCTGCTGACTAGATCCCAGAACTCCGTGCCTTCATTTCCGCTCCAGCTACGATGTTCGAGGGTAATCACATGATCTCCGGCAAGTGTGTAAATGTGAATATTGCACATGGCGGGCAGATTGATGAAAGCGATTTTGTCGAGGTATGTCTGCTCCCATGGAGCCGAACCCCTGTAGGGGTTAGGTACTACTGTTACGTTTTCAATCCAGTTGGCATCGGTCCCCATAACCGGTGTTACGGCAATTGGAGTTCCCTCAAGAGTCTGCTTGTAGTTGGACTTGGTGCTTTCAACATCAGTCCCGGAATCGTAGGAGCATACAACGTAGTAGTAGGGATAACCGTTTGTAACAGTTGAATCAGTAAAGGATAATACACCAGGATTCACAGAAGCAATCAGATTCCAGCCTGCAGGCTCGAATGTTGATCTGTATACGTTATATCCGCCCAGTGCACTGAAAGATTCCGCGTTGGAACCCCACTCAAGCTTCACCCGTCCGTCCCCTGCTGAGTAGAAGAGAATCGGTGTAGGAGGAAGTTCGGGCACTCCCCATCCGCCATCGCGGTAGAATGCGTCAAGCATATCATCCGCTGACTGGCGCAATCCGTCAAGGCCGCGGTCCACCAGCCATCCGCCTGTAACGAGAAGACTGTCTCCGTCTTCAAGGTTAACAGGTCCTGCTGTAATCAGGAACCTGTAGTCAAATACAGGATAATCCAGATCAATCGGGTTGTTGTAGACGACGGGGAAAGGTCCGGGATTTTCTGGCACGAATGCATAGGGCGCGAACTCGTTACCAACCCAGTCCGACAAATACAAGGGTGCGCTGCGACGCCCGTTCATATCAGGGTTCTTGCCCCACATGTAATTGTAAATTTCCTGATCACTTCCCGGGTCGCTCTCCCAGTTCCACCAGGAATGTGAAAGAGGAATCGGGTAATCGTAAACATCTATAGGCCGTTCGATTGTTCCGTTGGCTTTCACGATGTAGAAATCAAGCAGCCTCCATCCGATGAACCCATTGGTAGGGGGGGTAACGGAAGGATCGCCACTGTCATCAGTACTGGATGCAGGGCTATCGCTGTCCCACATGTAGCTCATGTTCCTGGGTACAACGTGGTAGATAGTGTCACCAACGGTGTGTTCCCAATTTTTCAGTGGCATTCCGTCCGAGAAGGGGACTAGCCCCGCTGTATTGAGTGGAAGCCAGATTGTGTCTAGGGGTGACGCTGCAAGCGTCTTGAACAGGATCGTGAAGTGATCGCTGACGCCGTTTCCGTCAACATCGTTGTCAGGAATACCATCAGAACCAATGTAGTTGAAGTAGTAGTAGATATTATCCGGATCGTCAGGATCCAGAGGATTATCAGGGTTCTGCTGGTAAGTATAATTGTCCTGCTCGCTTGCCTTTGTACCACCGTCGAACTCGTACTCAAATGATGCATCGGCATCGTTGCACCAGATGGCATGTCCATCGTAATAAACGAGATCATCAAGATGGATTTCGTTCACGGCTGCGGTTGCTACATCGCAGTCGCCTCTTATACCCATGCAGAATGCACCCAGCGGTACTCCGGGATTCCCGTGCTCGCTGAAGTGCTGAATCACGAAATCCGTTGCTATGAAGTTGTTGTAACCGGGGGTACCCCAATCGTAGTTCTCCTCATAACAGAACATCCCGTATGCGTCAGGGTTACGGGAAGGCTCCCAGTCATCATAACCGTAACGCGTTTCTTCGAGAGCTACCGGTCCTGGGTTAAGTTTTTCAGCAGGATATCCTTCGCTGGGTCGCAATTCGTAGCTCTGCGCACTTTGCGCACAACTGGCCCATGCCGCGACAGAGTCACCATGAACGGAGACAGGTCCATAACAGCATGTCCAAAAATCACCCGCCCAGAGATAGCCGCTGCCCTCTCCACCGGGCCATTCCATTGAGGGGTAATTCGCATCGAAATCACCAAACAAACCTAAATTGAAAAAGGCACTCCAAACATTGCCGAGGTTCATCAGGAGAACAGTAACTGGAGGCCGGGCATCTGTTCCGGCATCTCCTGGTTCTACTGTTTCCTGCACGCTCCTCGCAAGGCCGGTACCTGACAGTGCAAACACTGCAAGTACCGTGAGTACCAGGAACCCGCGAGTGTAACTGGAGTTCCTCATACTCTTCTTCACCTCCAATTCTTATTTCGCGGCTGCGGGGAGTTCCCTCCTGGTTCGCCTCGCAAATGCCACGATCTAATTGTAGTTATACTTCGTTTTTCCACTATTTAACATCTAATCTGTCAGAGTAAAATTAACTGTAAACGTTGTCCAGACACTTACCGGAATACCGTTATTCTGGGCGGGTGTCCATCTTGTGCTCCATGCGGCCGATTGGGCTGCTTCATCCAGCGAATTAACACCGCTGGAATTGTAAAGCCTTACATCGGAAACGCTGCCGTCGGCGGCAACGTACACCCAGAGGGTGACTGTTCCTTCTACACCTGCCTGAGCCGCCATCTCCGGATAATCCGGACGGGGCTGGTAAGTGCAAACCGGTAAAACCTCGGCAGGCATGAACCTGGGAGGTCCCATTTCTTCCGATTGGCTGGCATTGAGCTCTTCCCCCTGGTCAACCGTTTCAACCGTTTCAAGACCGGTAGTATCGGCGTCCAGGGACAACGTTATATCCTGATTAATTTCCTCAACCATGTCCTGTGTATCCTGTTCGATATCTTCCTGTTCCTGCTCGACTTCCTCCTCCTGTTCTTCCACAGCATCATCGAAAGCTATATCCGTTTCAACTGCTTCCATCTCGGAATCGGATGTGCGAGTGGATAGCCTTCCCATCTCGCCAGCCGGAACAAGCTCGAAAAAGACTATCAGAATGGCAAGTCCTATCGCTACTCCCATTTCGAAGTTCAGGGAGGAATGCCTGTAGTCCGTTCTGTTCTCAGTCATTGTCCCCCCCTTCAGTTGTACAGTCCGAGTTCTTCAGCATTGAATTGAATGCTGTAGAGCTCCTCGAACCGCATGGAGTTAAAAAGACCAACCATATCTCCCATAGGAACCCTGGTATCTACGTTGAGCACAACAACATCAAGTTTCTTATTCTGCTCACGCCAGAACTTGTTGCTCAAGCGATTTAACTGTTCAGGTACCTGATCAACAGGCATATCGTAATCGCCTATTCTCGCTACAAGTTCACTATCATCGTTCCCCGGTTCCACCTGCTTTATCCAGACGGTCACAGTGAGGAACTGCTTTCCCAGTTCACTCATTACCTGTGGATGCGCCTGTGGAAAGCGGACTCTGAGCCCTCCGTCTTCTTTAAAGAGGGTGGTAGCCATGAAGAATACAAGAAGAAGAAACACAATATCAGCCATCGTTCCTGTGAAGATATTGCTTCCTACATTCATTCTGCTCTTGAACTTCATTACGCGCCACCTCCCATCCGCTCCTGAATTGTGATACCTGTCCTGCTCACGCCATTCATGCGGAGCACATCAAGGGCATGAACCATGCCCTCGTAATCACAATCAGGGAAGAACTTGAGGATTACAACCAGCTCGCTCTCTCTAACCGCGGATGCAATCTCTCCCTGTCTCGCGTCTGAGAGTACCAGGGTATCTCCAAAGGCTACCTCGCCGAAAATGGAGGTATCCTCTACCGGAGTATTGGCTCCAAGATACGTCCTTATAATACCGGGACGTATCAGTGGCACCAGATTCTCTGCGGCAATGGCAATTTCCAGGGAACTGAAAGTTCCGGATGGAAGACCTTTTGCTACTTCCAGGTTGTTCATAAGCCTGAGCTCGACTGCCTCTATGGCCTCTGCCCTGTCAGCAGCCAGAGTTCTTATACCATTCTGCAGAGTTGTGTCCTGGAGGCTTACGTCTTCTCCAGCCCTTGCTCTGCGCAGCGGCCCATCGGGAGGTGCCTGATCTATCAGTACCACATACTCGTGGGCCCCCCACTGCTTGATGGTCATGACAAGCCTGTTAGTCTCATCAATCACAACTTCTTCGGTTTGCTCGTCAGGCTTTTTCGGTAGTTTGTAGGATATGCCTTTCTGAACTTCGAAGGTCGTTGTGACCAGGAAGAAAATCAACAGCAGGAACGCAATGTCGGACATTGAGGCGTCGGGGATATCCCCGCTTGCTCTCGGTTTGTTACGTATCCGCATCCATGCTCCTTAAAGCTGCTTCAGGTGCTCCATTTCAGCCAGTGTATCCACAAGGAATATGCTGGCCTCTTCCATATCAATCACGAACTTGCCGATCCGGGATATGAAGTAGTTGTGTGCCATCTGAATCGGGATTGCTATTACAAGACCTGTCGCGGTAGTAATCAGAGCTTCCTGTATACCACCCGCAACAAGACTGGCTTCAACATTCTTGGCGGCGGCAATCTCACCGAAGGCTCTGATCATACCGGAAACGGTTCCGAGGAAACCCAGCATGGGGGCGATACTCGATACCGAGGCCAGTACGACAATACCCTTCTCAAGATATGCCATTTCAATTCCGCCTGAGCTTTCAACTGCCTTTTCAACGGCTTCAAGCCCTTTATCATGACGCAGAAGGCCTGAGTGCATTATCGCAGCCACCGGGCCTCTCGTGCGTTCGCACAGTTCTTCGGCTCCCTTAACATTTCCCTTGCGGATGAATCCGCCTATCTTTTCGAGGAAGGGGCCAACCTGTACTTTTACTTTACTGTAGGAAATGAACCTTTCGACCGTTACGGCAATACCGATAAGCAAAGCGAGTAGTAGAGGGTACATAAAAGGTCCGCCTGCTAAGAACAGATCCATCGGATCCATGCTGGCGCTCTGTGCCCGTTCAACTTCCTCACCCTCAGGAGTATCACCTACTGTTTCTTCAACAGCGGTCTCCTCTACCGGTTCAGCCTGTTCACCTTCAATCTCCGCTGCAATAGCTTCATCTGCGGTTTCAGCGGGAATGGATTCCTCGGGCTGTGCCCACAAAGTGGCCGCCAGCACGAGAAACAGTAGCAGAAATTTACGCATTTATTATCACTCCTTCTTTTCGTTCAGCATTAGCTGTACAGCCATTACTGAGCGGAAGAATTCAACCTACCATTCAAATCCCAGACCAAACCTTATCATGCGAGGTCTGCTGAATACGTACGGATTGTCATACCGACCTGTAGGGTCATGATCAGGCTCGCCGTCTCCATCCTGGTCAGCGTCGTACCATCCTTCATCGGCAATCGTATTGATATTCTGCCTGTCGAACAGATTGCTGACCTGACAGTAGGCGTTAAGTGTTACCGAACCAATCCAGAAGCTCTTGTTGACCTTGAGAGTGGTAGTCATGGTACATGGGTATCTTTTGCCGTTTATCTCCGGCTGAGCTGTTCCCTGGTTTTCTTCACCGTAAGGGAATCCGCTTCCGTAACTCCAGGAGAGATTAGCGCCTAATCCTTCAAGGAAGGGTGTGTCGCCAATTCTTGGTCCTTCGCCCTGTGGGATACGGTAATCGAACCACGCGTTGATAGTATGCCTCTGGTCCCAGTCAAGAGGAGATTCCTTCTTGGGTATTATCCAGTTGGCCCAGACGTAGGTGTAGTTCTGAGTCGCGCCGGAACTCTTACCCATTGCGATGGAGTATGTGTAGTTGAGGCTTCCCGACCAGAAGTTGTTTGGACGTCTGGTAATACACAATTCGGCCCCTCTGATGTTTCCATAATCGGTGTTTATGTAAAGGTTGTAAGAGTCGACCGCGGTATAGTAGTTTTTCTGCATGTCGAGCTGGCCGGTTATGTCTTTGTAGTAACCGGTGAGGTCGATCATGGTGATATCATCGAACTGGTGCTTCACACCCATTTCGTAGGAAATGGTCTCCTCCGCAGCCAGGTCAGGGTTTCCTACAATGGGGAATGAACCTGAAAGGTCATAATCCGCTCCGCTGAACATTCTATGGAACTGCGGTGTCTGGAAGTAGTGACCGTACGTGAAGTGAAGCACATCGCGTTCGGTTATCGGATGTGAGAATCCCACACGGGGACTAAGGTGGTACTTAACCGGAACGCTTATAGGATTCCTGATATGGTCCGGATCTCCCGGCTCCGTTCCAAAATTGATCGGATCGGTGACATCAGCTGGAAATTCGTCGAAGTTCGAATCGAAATAATCGAAGCGAAGTCCGGCGTTAACTATCATTCCCCTGTATTCCATCTTATCCTGTATGTAAGCTGCTCCGGAATTCGGGAACACATGATACCTTCCGGCGTAGATGTTTCCACCCGATGCCGTATCGATGTAGTAGTTAAACACATCGTAGTAACTGGCTTCGATGCCTGCCTTTAACTGATGATCCTGGTTCAGCTGGCTTGTCAGATCAGTTCTGAAGGTAGAAGTAGTACTTCTTCTTTCTCCCCAGGAACTGCGATTTCTACCGCTCCTGTAGAATCCGCGTGAATCAACCATTCTTGAGGGAGTTACGGCCTGCCAGTCATCCCACGTGAAATTCTCTCCGTAGAATTCAGTATCGGTACCAGGGGCACCGGTCGTGTCATCGGGATTGTTGTAAATTTTATAATCTCTTGCAGCCTCGAACTGACTGAACTTGATTTCCATGAACGTGGCATCGCTGAGAGTCTGAGTTAAACCCGCTCCGATGCTGTAATTCGTTCTGAAATAGGTCGGCAGTCCCCAGAGAATATTCTCGCCGTGGGCGAGTGTGTCACCGTAGTTGATAGAGGATGTATCGGTATCGACGAACGGCTGTTCGTACCTGTGCCAGAGCCAGTCACTGTCGAAACTGCCGGTTCTATCCAGAAGGTAACCGGTGAGATTGATCTTCGTTTTGGGGTTCGGCTTGTAGGTAAGTTTGAGGTTTCCTGTGTAGGAGTCTACCCAATCGTTAAAATTGTAGCCGTACCTTCCGTCTTTACCGCCACCGGTCTGAAGCCATTCACCGGAGAAGAACAATCGCATGTCTCCGGGAACATCCAGTCCTATTGCGGGTAGAAGGTAACTGGTAAAGGGTTCGGGACCACCCAGTGTACCTTCAACGTTCATCCTTGCCTCTGCGAAGGGAGATATGTTGCTCCATCTCCATACATCGGGCTCATCTGCGCTTGTGCCGCCCCATGTCCAGTCACTGGCAAGTCCGAGTTCTTCCCAGTTGTTGCCGTTCCAGCTGAGTGAACCGGTGTAATCGTTCCCGCCCTCGCGGGTTACAATGTTCACAACACCGGATTGTGCGTTACCGTATTCGGCGCCGAATCCACCCCTGATAACGGCGGTTTCAGCTACTCCCGCGAGGGGAACGCTGCTGGTGAAGGTGTTAAAAGTAGGATCCATCTGGGCGACACCGTCCACAAGGTAAGTAACCTGTCCGGCACGACCGCCCCTCATGTGAAGACCGCCACGATCTGTGGATCCGGCCTGTCGGTTTACAATATCTGCAATACCGGCTACAGGCATCGTACTAATTTCCTCGCGGCCTATCACTTGAAATGACTCTGTGGCATCCATCATTATCATTCCTCTTGAATCCGTTACCGTTATTGTCGTGCTTCCAACAGTAGCGGGATCAAGGGAAAAATTCATAGGAGAGGTCTGGTCGACTACGACCGCCACCCCTTCTGCTGTCTTATTGCTCATACCAACCATGCTGGCAGCGACACTGTACGTGCCGGGCTGAAGGTTGATTATGAAATACTCTCCGTTAGCATCCGTCATCGCGCCGTAGGAAGTTCCTACGACCATAACGGTGGCACCTATTAACGGGTTACCGCTATTGTCGGTTACCCTTCCGGCAATTTTACCTGTGGTACCTGCCGTTACTGACAGAGCCACGAACAGCACAAGTGCAATAGACAAAAACATTGCTTTTCTACGCACCGCTGTAGCTCCTTTCTTCTGTCCGCAACTTATGATGCGGATAAAAATTCAATTCCAACTATGAAAAAGCTGTTTAGATACACC
Source organism: Candidatus Aegiribacteria sp. (assembly GCA_021108005.1). Lineage (NCBI taxonomy): Bacteria > Pseudomonadati > Candidatus Aegiribacteria > Candidatus Aegiribacteria sp. The sequence goes on along the minus strand of JAIORS010000225.1, from coordinate 13,170 downwards.
TCCCCCTAACTTCTTCATGAGCTGCGTAAACTATTACTGTTCTTACATCTGTTTCAATCCGGAACCGTTTAAAAAATACACCTCCTAAGGTGAATTGCATACCATCTAATTAGAGCATAAGACCGGCTTGAAGCCTCGTCAAGCCGGTCTTTGCGCAATTCAACCGCCTATTCCCAGCAACTGCGGAATTGTCGGAAGCCAGTCTTCCATCAAAAACTGGCACCGTCCGATAAGAAGACTCAAACGTGCCATTATCGTGTAACCAAAACTCGCTCCGAACGCGATCATTAATATCGTAATTCCTACGTTCGCGGTTTTTCCCACCACTCCGGTATGAGCCTTGGAGAAAAAGAAGTAGACAAGACCACTGACAACACCAACGACCAGTACCAGGCTGCTGAAAATGTCCCACGCGGAGCCGGTAGCTACAGAAATTATGGTTCCCTTTACCTGGGCCATCGCGTTTGTCTGGAAGAAACTGACCATATTAAGCCCTGCTCCTGCGCCTATGATCATTCCAAGTGCAAGACGGGAAAGACCGGCTGTTTTCGGCACCATCCGAGCAAGCATGAACAGCGCGAATATTCCCGGAATTATCCATATCCAGTTGAATCCGCCTTCCGGGGGTACCATGTTCTGCCACCAGTTGGGAATCAGGACGTTCTCAATATTGTAGATGACCCAGTAACCCGCGCTCATCCCGACAAAGAGATGTTCAACGAATTTGTAGAAAGGGTTGTCACGGTAAAGGAAGCTGTAGAGACAAAACGTTACCAGGGCTCCAAGCCAGATACCAAGTATTTCCCAGTTCATCTCGCGCCTCCTTTCTTCTTCTCTGTAAAGTAAGCGACATTACCTATTATGATGAACAGCATTATCACAAGGTGAGCTACGGACTGCGGAGCCATCCCCCTGACAGCCTGGCCGCCTTCAATGCCAACGAGAGTTTCGTAGTCCGCCGCTCCCTTGAGTCCGCCAAGCATCCCCACCATCTGTCCGGTCTGCAAATATGTATAGAGTGTTGGAGCGCTTACCGCTGTGCACCCTCCACCGATGGGAACACCGAACCTGTCACCGCCCATCATGACCCAGGCGATGATGCCGGGGTCACCGGCAGACAATGAAATAATGAGTGAAAAACTCTCCAGATCGGTAATGTTCCTGAGCATGGGAATCTCCGACCAGGGGACGTTATCCTTGTCAGTGGGAAAAACAGCGCTCATGCTGGAACCCAGACGGACTATCATTACACCGCCTCCGGATTTGTAACCCAGGTTGCACCAGTCTTCGTACTGCACTTTTCCCAGGCTGTCCGCCATGTGTGACATGGCATCCTGTCCCAGACTTGCTCCCTGTGGCCATAGAGCCATGCCGACAACATTCGCGTTCTTCTTAAAAAGATGCGCTACCACAGCCTCGGCCATCGGCTGGAGCTCCGGCATTGTAGAAGGATCGTAATCGAAGCTTACAAGCACATTCGAACCCTCCGGCAGAGCGTCAACGTATTCGAACAGGTCTCTGCTTGGTTCCGCTCCTACCGGGTTGGGAAAAATGAGATTAAGCGAAATAGGAATGATTACAGACAATGCGATAAGGATGAAAATTATTCTTCTGTCCGTATTTCCGAGTTTTTCAATTATGCCAGCCATCAGTCAGCACCTCCAAGATAACTCCGCTCGATTCCGAAGATTATACGGAGCGAAGTGGCCACGACACCCATGGCGGCACCTATCATCACTGCCCTCTGACCTGCAGTATTTGGAATGCTCATGAGCCAGACCTTGGCAAGAGGTATCTTGTCCCAGATCATCGCTCCTATGGGAACCTGACCAAGCATGACCAGGAAAGCCGATGTAAGCAGAAGGGTTGCCCTCCAGTTGGATGCCCTGAATGCCCTGAACGCGGCTGAAGCTACGAAGAACGCGAGAAGGCTGAACATTGTGGCTCCCATTGGCGCTACCATGTTCAGGAAAAGGAAGTCGAAGGGTTTGCCCTCTACTACCCCGTAGATCAGCCCCAACACGAACATCACAAGGAAACCGATTATGGTTACGGGGCTGTATTTCCAGTTCTTCAGTTTCAGTCTTATCTTTCTGAAATGGACATGCATCAGGTTCGCAGCTCCCAGGAAAATAGCTCCGGAAGCAACTATCATGAACCACTCCTGGAGATTATCCCCCAGAAGCCTGAAAGGCTGGTGAGGTACGAAGTAATTCAGGATCATTATCATGCCGGCGGTAAACGTTATCACCAGTGGTATTATCAGTCTCATTCCAGCCTCCTAATTCACGGTTACGAGTTTGCGGAGGAACTCCGCAAAACTCTTCAGTGGAGACCAATAATTCCCGACAGTAGCGGCAATAACACCGATGACTATCAGTATCACGAAAAACAGCTTGGCCGCGTCCTGTCCCTTTAAACTTCCAAGAAGCTTGGGCTCCCGGGACAGGTAAGCGCTGGCAGCGAACAGCTCCTCACCGATAAGCGTGTAGTCGCATGCGGCTACGAAAAACGGGATCTGGCTTGGCATTGCCGTTCCGGCCAACTGTATGGCACCCACGCTTCTTCCTGTTTCTGCCAGAATCAGGCTTTCCGCGTAGAAAGTTCCAAGAAGGAATATTGCCGCGGGCTTTTCCCGGACCATTATACCGTCAACTCCAGCCGCGTATCCGAACTGATCATCGGTAAGGTACTGTATGTTTTCCCTGTTGTACGCATCGGGTCTTCCAGCCTGGAGGTATCCCTCTTTAACCACTTCCTGGGCAACGCTCATGACAACGCTCCGGCTTGTGGGAACAAGAAGAGTGGAACCGTACTCGGCGGTTTTCCTCGCAACTCTGCCAAGTATCACTATACTGGCTATGGTCTGAATGTCATCCATGTCCGCGATGCCGGGTATGTAAAGAACAGGTTTCCCCATTTCGGTTGCCCGTCCAACCGCATCATCAACAGCTGTAAGCCCGGCTATCTCGCGAATGTAGAGTTGCTTGCCCCGCTTGCTGCTTTCAATGTAATAAACGATGACCACACCCATCAGGATCAGAATTATCATCATGCCGATGCGGCCATGGTAAAGCCACTGGGCCGAAGAAACTGCTTCAGCTCTGTCAGAGCACGCTTCCACATTGTCTCCGAGATAGGAAACTATCCAGTAGCTGTATTCAGTGCCATTTTCAGCGGAATCATCATCGTACATGACAAATCCTTCAGGTAACGTATTGATAAGTTCTTCTACCCCGGATGGGTCGCTTCTCATCACCCCCAGAGAATCCGGCGTTATACCATCGGTTTCCATGCGCCAGGTCAGGCTTACCGACCCGCCCGCATCTTCCGGTGTATCCGAAGCTTCAAGATCTATCGCCTTGCACACATTGAATTCCTCTGCCGCCTCAGTCACGACGCTTTCGGGCGAGTCCGCGTTATCGGCCAGGGCTGCTCCCGCCGCGAACAGCAGCAGGAAAACCATAACGGCCGAAATGCTCTTCATACTTCCTCCTTACCTGTAAGTAGGAGCCTGTCCGACAATGAAACATTGGCAGACACACTCCTAAGAAAGTGCCCCGGCAGGTCCCAGGGCACATCCTTTACTCATAGATCGATTGCTTTATACAATATTTATTCCTCTATAAGCTCCACATTGGCTCGTGGAACAGTGGCGATTTCACCGTTTTCGAACTTCACATCGAGAACTCTGACCTTTGCTTCTGAATCAAGCACCTGCAATTCTGCGGGAAGGGCTTCGACCGTTCCGAGTTTGCCGAAGTACGGTGCTCGGATGCAGCGAATCGGTGAACCGATATCCATTGCGCCAGCCTGTTTCTCCGAATCCTTCTCAATCTCAGCCTTCTCAAGAGGTATTACGACTTCCGGACGCATAACACCGGCCCTTATTTGTGTGGCGCCGTTCACACTTGCAAGCATTCCCTCGCGCGTACGAAGAAGATTGAATGTACCATGAGCCATTGTCATTCTTCCGAACCCCTCGGTGAGAATAAGCGTTATCCCCTTCTTCTCATGGCCGGTAATAGCCACTCCAAGGTCGTAGCCGAGAAACTCCTTCAGATCCTTATCATCAAAGCCACCTACTATGACGGCTTTTACACCGGTTTTGATAGCCTTGTTCAGAGTTTTGTAGGATACGAATGAACCGCCAAGCAGTACTTTCCCCCTGCACGATTCATCGATAAGTTCTTCTGCAAGTTCTTCGTCAGGCCCGTCGGTTATAACCTTGAGCTCTCCCCTGGTTTCACCGCCGATTCCGAAAATACCCTGAACATAGGTTGCGTTAGATTCAACAATTACACCTTCGTTCTCAAGTATTTCGGTAACGGTGCCCTTGAGATAGGCGTCTATCTCCACCGGAATAGGAGGTTCACGGAGAACGGCCTGGCCGGTTATCTTGTTGTAACTTTCAAAAACACCGTGAATAGGTGATCTTACTGTATTCTTGAAAAGGCCGAAGAAACCCTTTGTCTCTCCGAGAGGCTGGTTTTCATCGATTTCTTCGCCTTCTTTCACGAACAGCAGCTCGGGAATATCCCCCGGCGGCAGACCCATAACGTTTGCTATATTAAGCATCTTCACATTACCTGGAAGCTCGGTTTTTGCGACAATGGTCTCGGCAATAACCGGGTCGCCTGCTTCAACAAGTGTTTTTCCGGCAAGAGGAAGTCTTCTTTCTTTGAACACAACCGTATTTGCCGCTACCCTTAGCCCTGGTGTGTATGCAAATGCCATTATTCGCCTCCCTCCAGGTTGATGAATCCCTCAGGATAGATATCCAGCGCTTTTGACCATTCCTGCAGTTTCTCTATCCGCCTGGAATCATCTTCCGGAAGAATAAAGGGTCTTCTTCCCCTTCCGTCAAAGACAATGCCTACAACACCGCCTTCAAGATCTCCCTGCCATTCGATACCCGGACCGTTTCCGACATCAAGATTCTTCGCGGGTTTGATGAGTGCGGTAACCTTTTCCCCTACACCCATGGGCTCCACATGCATTTTACCTTTTTCTATGTTGATACTCATGGTAGAACCATCCTGTTTTGTGATACTGACTTCCGCCAGAACATCAACCTTTTTGTTCTCTCCGGCAGGTGCTACGCATGTACCCAGACGAATGAGGCAGTCCTTATCGAACACCTCCGTCGCCGCTTCGGGAAGAACTTCCGAAAGCACACCAAGCTGAGGCATCATGAAGATGGAATCCACCGCAAGCATCGTAACACCTTCCGGGAGGAAGGCATCGATGACCATCAGAGCGGCCTGGCTTCTCCTGGGTGCGTGAGACAGAACCCCCCCCGACCCTATGAGAAGGCTAAGAGTCATCATATTAACAAGGGTGGCGCCTGTCTGTGTCTGATCAAAAGCATCGCCTATGGTTCTCTCCTGGGCAACTCCCTTGAGACCTGTGGCCAGATCCTTATGCTGAACGAGGGCAAGCCTGAGAGCTTCCCTGGCTATTGCCTGCTCAACAATAAGTTCCTTGAGTAACTGAGGAATCGTTGTGGGGCGTATCATCTTGTTTCTTATTCTGTTCCTGAGGTCGGCCTCATCCATATGGAATGGAACCCACCGCATAACGTTGTCAAATCCGGCACTGGCCAGAACGTTGGATACACTGTAACTCATTCCAAGGTTTGCGGATACGGTTCTGTTAAATACGGTTTCCTCACCACTTTTAAAGACACTGAACACATCTGTGGTGGCTCCGCCTATATCCACACCCATCACCTCGATATCTTCGTTCTTCGCGACGATCTCTATAAGTTTTCCAACAGCTCCGGGCGTGGGCATGATGGGAACCTGTTTCCAACTGCCATCTACATAGTGACCCGCCCAGCTCATGAGCCTGGGATAACCGGGAGCCTGAGCCATTACGTGTTCCATGAAAAGCTCATGAATAATATCCCTGGCCGGGGTCAGGTTCTCTCTCTCAAGCACAGGTCTGAGATTATCTACTATCTTCAGCTCAACCTGTTCTCCCAATTCGTCGCTTACAGCACCCCTGGCGTCTTTATTACCGGCAAAGATAACCGGAAGCTTGTACCCTACGCCGAACCTCGGCTTAGGATCTGCGGCCTTCACGATTTCCGCAAGCTCGACGACATGATCAATGGTTCCGCCGTCTATTCCGCCGGAAAGAAGTATCATGTCCGGCCTGAGCCTTCTTATGTCAGCTACTTTCTCGTGTGGAAGACGTCCATCGTTGGAAGCTACAATATCCATGACGATGGCACCGGCACCGAGTGCTGCCCTCTGAGCGCTTTCACCTGTCATGGATTTAACCACTCCCGCAACGGTCATCTGTAGACCGCCTCCGGCAGAGGAAGTTGACATGTAAATGTCCACTCCATCGGCACTGTCCGGAGAGACCTGAACACCATCTTCACCTTCTTTGAGAAACTTGCGTCCCTCCAGATCTTCGATTTCCCCTACGGCATTAAGTACCCCTTTTGTCACATCCTCGGCGGGAGCCTCGACTGTTGTCGGCGCTTCTCCCCTTCGAATGAGACGGTATTCGCCATCCTTCTTCTCAATAAGAATGGCCTTCGTGGTGGTACTGCCACAGTCAGTCGCCATTATTCTGGTTATTTCTTTACCGGCCACCGCCTTTTACCTCCTTGTTTTTCAGTAATCGCTTTTCCGTCTGAACCTGCTCCAGAAGGATTTCTTATTCTTCTTCTCCTCCTGTCGAGTTTCCTTCAGCTCCCTGCGGCGCCGGACTTCAAGAGCGTTCTCCTCTTCTATTGCAATTGTAAGCTTTTCTACGTTTTCCCTGTCTTCTATCATACGTACGAATTTGTAGTAATTACCAGTCCGTACAACAAGAGATACAACCGGATTTGCGAATATCAGTAGCTGATTCCCCAGAAACGAAAGGGGTTTAACGGATTCCAGAAATATTATCGCTGGAACGGTCAGCTGTCGCTGGACGATTTCCTTCGCAATTTTTTCCATGAACTCAGAGAAGTCCTCTTCATTATCATTATAAATTAGATCCTGACTACTCTGCGGTATGTGCTCTGATGTATTCAAGTACTTCCTCTCTGTTTCCTGAAAACTGTACCGACAACCCCCTGAATTTCGCCAGCCTTGTAGGCTGGGGAAAGGGACTGAGCAGAACGCCGTACTTATCAGGCACGATGCTCTTTACCTGACTCCATTTTTTCCTCTCTGTACCGAAGAGTGACTTCTTTCTTATTTCTTCGCTGTCCATACTGAATTTAATAGGAAGGAAATACGTCCATCCCGAAAGAAACAGGACAGCAACTCCTAAAATTCCCCACCAGGGATTATTATCCATGGCCAATGTGGCCAGAACTCCTGACAGCAGAATGATAGAAACGTACGCTGCTGTCGCTCCGGGACGCTCTTTCGCCGGATGGGAAACCCATTCCAGTGTACGATCCGAAGTCTCGGTTTTTCCCTCTATTGATTATCTCCTTTTTCATCAGGTTCCACAAGGCACAGTTCTTTGACAGCCTTAACCTCATCAAGCCTCAGTACAGGCGTATTGATTGGAGCATCCGTTACAAGGTACGGTTTTTCGGTGGCCTCACCCGCGATGGAGATCATGGCTTCAGCGAAGGCATCGAGGTCTTCAAGACTCTCCGTCTCGGTGGGCTCTATCATCATCGCTTCATGTACGATCTGCGGGAAGTAGATCGTTGGCGCATGGAAACCGTAATCCAGAAGCCTCTTGGCAATATCAAGTGTTTTAACTCCCTGTTCAGCCTGTCTGTCTCCCGATAGAACGAATTCGTGCATGCACGGGCCGTTGTCGAAGGGATTATCGAAATACTCTCCAAGTTTTGCCTTCAGGTAGTTGGCATTTATAAGAGCGTTCTCGCTGACTTCACGAAGCCCTTCAGCGCCAAGAGTTCTTATGTAGGCGTAAGCCTTGTAAAGAACCCCTGTGTTGCCGTGGAAAGCCATCAGTTTCCCGAGGGAATCCTGCCTCTTCATAAGAGAGTAATTTCCCTTTTCGTCAAGTATGACAACGGGATCCGGAAGAAATCTTGCGAGTTCTCTGGTGCATGGTACAGGACCTGATCCGGGCCCTCCGCCTCCGTGAGGTGTGGCAAATGTTTTATGAAGGTTCAGGTGGCATACATCAAAACCCATTTCGCCCGGTTTCGCTATTCCGAGCATGGCGTTCATATTCGCGCCGTCCATGTAGTTCAATCCTCCGGCTTCATGGACTATTGAGGTCAATTCCTCGATATGGGATTCAAAGAGACCAAGTGTATTCGGGTTTGTAAGCATGAAGGCTGCCGTGTTGGGGCCGACTTTCCGTCTTAGGTCCTCAGGATCCACCAGGCCGTATTCGTTGGATTCAACGCCCACCACAACACAATCGGCAAGCGTGGATGTCGCGGGGTTGGTTCCATGGGCGGAGTCCGGCATCAGAACTTCGTTCCGGTACGCCTCTCCCCTGCTCTCATGGTAACTCTTAATGAGCATGATACCACAGAATTCTCCCTGCGCTCCGGCTGCGGGTTGCAGTGACACGCCTTCGAAACCCGTTATTTCGCAGAAGAACTCCCCGAGTCTGTACATCAGTTCCAGGGAACCCGCGGCAAGTTCATCGGGACACATCGGGTGAATTCCCGAGAGGCCCTTTATTCTTGCCAGGTCTTCGTACTGTTTAGGATTGTATTTCATTGTGCAGGAACCCAGGGGATACATGCCTTTGTCAACATGATGGTTCATGGTACTTAGATTAACATAATGCCTTAGAATCTGTCCTTCGGTTGCTTCGGGTAAACCAACATGTCCATCTCCCTCGCGGGAAAGCTCGTTCGGAATACTCGATTCAGCGGGAACATCAAGTTCGGGCAGTGATGCTCCAATTCTGCCGGGACTGCTCATCTGGAAGATGGTTTTCATGCTGAACCTCCACTGCAGATCTCCGTTGCTATCTTTACGTACCTGTCGATTTCATGCCTGGTTCGTTTCTCTGTAACTGTGATAAGCATCGCGCCCTCCCCGAGCTCGACGATAGGCATCCCGGCCAAAATGCCCTGTTCGATCATCCTGTCGCTGAGTCCTATTGAAGATACGGGGAAAGAGATAATAAATTCCCTGAAGAATGGTGTTTTCTCGAAGACCCGCGAAGTACCGGGGATTTCAAGGAGCTTCTTTTCCAGGTAATGACTTTTGTGATAGCACTGGCTGGAAACTTCCCGGAATCCCTTCTCTCCCATCAGTGAAAGGTAGACCACATTCGCGAGAGCCATGAGTGCCTGATTAGAACAGATGTTGCTTGTAGCCTTATCTCTTCTGATGTGTTGCTCACGGGTTTGGAGGGTAAGGACATAACCGATCTGTCCCGCCCGGTCTTCGGTTCTGCCTATGATTCTTCCGGGCATTTTTCTTGCCAGTTTCGTTCGCGAAGCCATAAAACCGGCATAGGGGCCTCCGTATGACATGGCAATTCCCATGCTCTGCCCCTCTCCAACTACTATATCGGCTCCCGCGTCTCCGGGTGACCGGAGTAGCGGCAGTGCTACAGGATCCGCGGCGACTATTAAAAGACCTTTATGCTCATGAACCAACTCCGCAAAGGGCTGCAGGTCTTCAATCAGCCCAAAATAATTCGGGTACGGTATAAGAATAGCCGCGGTGCCACCTTCGATAAGCTTACGTGCAATGGCAATATCGAGAGTTCCGTCCTCAAGGAAAGGAATTTCGTTTATCTCGAAATCATTCCTTTTCAGATATGTCCTTATGACATCAAGCCATCGAGGATTAAGCGAACCCGCGACTAGAATTCTCTGCTTTCTTGTAATTCGCATTGCCATGAGACAGGCCTCGGCGGCAGCGGATGCTCCATCGTACATGCAGGCGTTAGCCATTTCCATTCCAGTAAGCCTTGCTATCATGGTCTGGTATTCGAATATCGCCTGGAGGGTGCCCTGGCTTACTTCGGCCTGATAGGGCGTGTAGGCAGTATAGAATTCACTTCTGAGAAGGATATGGTCTATGGCAGCTGGAATGAAATGGTCGTAAGCTCCCGCGCCCATGAAACATACCAATTCGGCTCCAATATTCCTCTTGGCCAGTTCCTCAAATTCTCTGGTCAGTTCAAGCTCGGACAGTGGTTCTGGAAGGTGCAATTTTTCTGTCAGCCTGAATTTTCCTGGCACCGGTTCAAGCAATTCCTCGAATGTTTCCACGCCGATCTCGCGGAGCATTTTTTCCCTGTGCTCTCTCCGGTTCGGTATGAATCTGCTCATCGATTACTCACCGATGAATTCGGTGTACTCTTCAGCGCTTTTAAGGCCGTTATATCCCGATGGATCATCGGTTTTAATTACAACAAGCCAGCCCCGTCCGAAAGGATCTTCGTTGATAAGGGCGGGTTCATCTTCAAGATCTTCGTTGATCCTTACAATTTTGCAGTCGAAGGGAGCGTAGAAATCCTCAGCGGTCTTTACCGCTTCAAGAGAACCCAGAATGTCTCCGGAACTGAAATCCTGTACACCGGGGCATTCAACCATTACAACCTCACCCATCTGTTCCTGGGCGTAGAAAGTAAGGCCCATCATATATTCGCCGTTTCCAAGATCCTTAACCCATTCATGTGTTTCAGTATAACGGAGTTTTTCGGGGATTTTAGACATTTCTTCCTCCTTGCATTACTTTCTGCTGCCGTTTTTGTAGAAAGGCAGTTTGACAGTTTTTACCGGAATTCTTTTTCCTCTTACCTCAGCCTCAAGCTCGGTTCCCTTCTTATGGAATCCCTTTTCAACAAACGCCAGACATACTCCGTGTCCCAGAGCCGGCGCCAGTGAACCGCTTGTGACTATTCCAACTTTTCTGTTGCCTTCATAGAGTTCGGCACCGTGCCTGGGGAATCCTTTTCCAAGAACCTCAAGCCCTACGATATACCTGGCAGGCTTTTCCTGTTTCTGCCGTGCCATCACTTCGCGGCCTATGAACTCCTTATCGGTTTTCAGTTTCACAACCCATCCAAGTTTGGCTTCAATAGGAGTGGTTGTATGGTCCATATCGTTTCCATAAAGCAGGTATCCCACTTCAAGCCTTAAAGTATCTCTGGCGCCCAGTCCGATGGGCTTTATTCCGAACTCTTCTCCGGCTTCCATTACCGCGTCCCACACTTCTTCCGCGTCTTCAAACCTGGTGTATATCTCGAACCCGTCCTCACCGGTGTATCCGGTTCTCGCTATCAAAGCCTGCTTCCCGGCAAAAAGACCAACCGTGTGTGCGTAATACTCTATATCCTGAAGTTTTTCATCGGTTAGCTTTTGCGCAACCTTTTCGGCGTCGGGACCCTGTATCGCAATAAGAGCTGTTTCATCGCTCTCGTTTGTCAGATCGATACTGTAGCCGTCAGTATGATTGTTCACCCATGCCCAGTCCTTCTCGATGTTGGACGCGTTGACGATCATCAGATATTCATCTTCTGACATTTTGTACACGATAAGGTCATCAACAATACCGCCATCAGGGTAGCACATTGTTGAATAATAGGCCTTTCCCGGCTCTACTGCGGAATCGTTGGTCAGAAGGTAATCCAGAAACCTGGAAGCGTCTTTACCCTTCACTCTGAATTCGCCCATATGTGAAAGGTCAAAAATACCTACACCATTTCGAACAGCATTATGTTCTTCCTTTACCGTGGTATACTTGATAGGCATGATATAACCGGCGAAGGGTTCCATCTTGCCACCAAGGTTTACATGTTTGTCGTACAGGGCTGTTTTTTTATCCATACTGTTTCTCCTACATTAACTTGTACCTTTGAAAATATCGCGAAATATACGAGTTCGAATTTACCTAAACGAAAGACAAAATGCAATGCTGACCGAACAGGCAATTCCAGCGGAAAAGGTCTTTTGATGAATGTTAATATTTCATCCCGGCTGATCAGAAAACTCCGCAGGGAAGCGGGCAACTCGAACGAATCGGATTTTCTTGAAGTGCTTCTTGCTGAAGCTGTGGCAAGAAGATGGTTCCTGCAGAAAGAGATCCCCTGCTGGAGAACACCACAGCGGCCTTCAGATGATGGCAGGTACAGCCTTCTTTTCTCTAGCGGAAGAAGAGCAATTGTGACACCAGTTGGCAGAAGACGAATCTCATTCGATATCATGGCAAAAGCGAAGTGTGATTATCTGCTGACAGTTGAAATGGAAAATGATTCTTCCGGATATATACAGGGTTTTTTCAACCTGTTCGATATCCGCAAACCCGGAAACATCGAATGGAGGCCTGATCTGGGAGTTCTGCAAACCAGATCGATGGATGACTTCCCCGAACTCAATGAAAAGCCCGACCATTTCCGCCTCAATTACATACTGAACAGCCTCAGACTCCTGATAATGAACGACAAAAAAGTACCACCTCCGCTTAAACCCCGCCCCCCTTCCGGGAGGCGGGGTTCTTAACGACTCTACTAATTAATTTCTCCTCACAACAAAACTCCCGGTGCTTACATCGGAACCGATGCTGCACTGAAGAAGGTATACCCCGTTGGGAACAGCTGTTCCATTACCGGTATAACCGTCCCAGTGAAGTACACTTCCCGATTCAGCATGACCGCTCCAGATCATGCGGCCGGAAACATCGTAGATCTTAACCGAAGCTTCTTCGGAGTATTCAACAACTGGAATGGCGAACATCCAGCCTTCGTCTTCAGCACTGCGGGTGATCTCAACAGCTGAAACTCCTGAATCAATTCCCCTGCTTCCGTAAACACTGACCTCTGAAAGACCCGAAGCTCCGCATACTCTTACGTAACGGACATCATCGGTACCGCTGTGTGATTCTGCGACGAACGTATAGAACTCCCTGTCAGAACCGGCCACTTCTATCAACAGAGAAGGTTCAACTGCAAGAGCAGTCTCAACATTCAGAATGAATTCATTTGTAAGCAAACCTATTCCGGGAGAAGTATCTGATATTCTCTCAGAAATAACTGACGTTACGGTACATTCCTCTCCGAGATCGATGACAACAGCGTCAGCTCCGGAAGATGGCGTGTAACGTACTTCAATAGAACCATCGGTCAGACATTCAGGATTGCCCTCCGAAAGAACTGCATCAAATATTACGGTTGGAACCGTTTCAGCTGATCTTTCACTTACTACTGATGTTCTTTCAGTATCGGAAGATTCGTCCATCTCGATAACCTGTGCTCTGTCCG
>JAIORS010000224.1 GCA_021108005.1 Candidatus Aegiribacteria sp. | reverse complement strand
CATTATTACTCTGACCGCCCATTGTATGATTCAGCCCGGACTTTCTTTCGAGCGGCAAACTCCCTTATGAGAGTTACCTTTCTCAGTCTGTCCGCCTTTCGATCATCTTTCGTCATGCTGCTAATCAATTCAATGCTGCCTCCGAACATCGCTTCAGCGAATCTCTGCTTTCCCTCGATAGTACGAATCATCACCGTTGTATACCCGTCTGGAGAACCGAGGCCTCCGACCGAGATATCCGCGAAATCGTTCGCGAAATGGGTGCATCGCAAACATGCGGGACGTGCTATCTTCTCCACCTCGTTCATCGGAATATGTACCTGAATGCCGGATTTCATGTTAAGTATGAAATCCTCCTTTACATTCACGCTGGCGATGTCATCAGGGCTTATATGTCTGCTCTTTATGAAATCCTTATCCATCAGATTATCCATCTCGAAGCACTGCATGCAGAAAAGACCGATCGTGTATTTTATGATATCCGATGGAACGATTGAAACCGCCTGCATCTTCTTTATGGCGGTTATCTGACATGGTGTTCCTACAACAGCGAGCCTGCGGATTGTTTTCGCCTGTTTATAATGATTAATCTGTTTCACGACTGAGACAAAACCTGAATACATCTCGCCAACCTCCTCAAGATGAGGAAGTTCGGAAAAGTGAGATCCAGCCGCGTTCAGTAGTTCTTCTCGAGTTGTAGCTACTATCGCTTTCCTGTTGAACATCTCCGTAGTCACGGAGACAACGGCACCATCTATATGACCGGCCTCCAGCATGTGAATCAGAAGAGAAGTCACTACTCCGCCGTCCGTCGCATGTTCGCGAACGTTCGCGTATGTACTTCTGGCGGAAAGAACATCCGTATAATGTCCTATCGGCGCAACCCAGTCAGATTGCGCTTTAAGCTCATCCTTCAGAGCATCAGTTCGCGGACAGACAAGGTAGCAGAGCCCGCCGTCCAGGCAAATATTCGGTTCGGTGTATTCAGGGATACCGGAATCACCCAGTTTCAGAGCGCCGCATCCGCTGGCGGAGCAAACAGATACACATCCGCCGCACCTTCCGCATAGTCCTGTTTCAATGACTTCGGTCTTCAGGTCTTCGAATGTCTTAATTTTGTTATCAGTCATGACACTCCTCAAAACAGATCTTTACCATTTCGTGTCCAGTTCATCCTCAAGGCTTTTAAGAATTTCTGCCTTGCCATTCTCATCCGGATGCAGCTTATTTTCGATGATCATGCAGCGGATGCTTTGAATAACCTTATCAAGTTCCAGGGCCTTATCGAGCCTCTCAGGCTGAACGTATCCTTCCTTAACCGCCATATCACGGAGGATGCTTATCACATCCGTGAATTTTACGTTCTGGGGACAGAGGGCAGCACAGGTGTAGCAACGGGAACACATCCATAAGATGTCCGATGAAAGAACTTCTTCCCGCATTCCAAGTATCGACATTCTGATTATCTTTCTTGGATCGTACTCCTCATTTACCTCAGCCACCGGACATGAAGCCGTGCAGGTTCCGCACGTGAAGCAGCGCATGAAGGATTCCGCTCCCGGCTGGGAAGCTATATCGTATTTGAAGTTCGGGTCATTCTCAGCAATAATTATCTTTTTCATACGCCAATCTCCATCTAAACCGTCTCGGGTATATTTTTCAACTCAGCCATTGAAAACACAGGTCCGTCAATGCAGATATACTTTGAACCGATATTGCACCTTCCGCATTTACCGATACCGCATTTCATGCGTCGCTCCAGAGAGGTGTATATCCGCTCATCGGGAAATCCAAGTTCTGTCAGAACAGGAAGGGTGTACTTGATCATGACAGGAGGACCGCATACTGTCGCCATGGTATTTTCAGGGCTCGGAGCGACTTCCTGTGTAACAGTCGGAACGAATCCGGTTTTTTCGTCCCAGCCATCCACAGGTTTGTCAATTGTGAGATGAAACTTGATATCATCTCTCTTTTTCCAGATTTCGATCTCATCTTTGTAAATGAACAGATCAGGATTTCGCGCTCCGTAAATAACCGTGATATCTTTATAATCGTTCCTTGAATCGAGAAGATATATCAGAAGGGATCGCAACGTCGTAAAAGCGAAACCGCCGCCCACTATCAGGACATTCATGCCCTTCATATCATCCACAGGGTAGCAGTTGCCCAGAGGGCCTCTCATACCGACGATATCCCCGTTCCGGAGGTAATGAATATCGTTTGTTACCGAGCCTGTTCTGTTTACTGTAAAACGGAGGTAATCCGGCTCGGTGGGTGAGGAAGCTATACCGAACGGCGATTCACCCTTTCCGAGTATTGATATCTCGCAGAACTGACCGGGCAGATATTTGAATGCTTCTTTTTCCGATTCATTTATGAAGGTAAGATCGTAGGTTCGCAGTGTTCTGTCCGGATCCTCTGTTTCGATCCGCTCGACCTTCATCTTTATCGGAATGTATGGATTACTCATTTGATTTTCCCGATTCGTTGTATGAAATAATTCTTTTGAGCACTTCTCTGATGTCAAGGTTTACCGGACAGACCATGACACATCGTCCGCAGCCGGTACAGAGGATTTCCCCATAGTTTTCAGGGTAATAACTGTACTTGTGCATGACCCGCTGCCTGACACGCTCACTCGAAAGGGCTCTTGGATTATGTCCGGATGCTTCCATTGTAAAGATCGGGAACATGCATGAATCCCAGATACGTACCCGCTTGCCCTTTTTTCCCTTACCCTCATCCTGCACATCAAAACAGTGGCATGTGGGACAGCTGAACGTACATGCGCCGCAGTTGACGCACTTCGCGCTGATCTCCCCCCATATCGGTTCGTCGTAAAGAGCGGTCAGCTTTTCGCCCAGCCCGCCTGAATCAAGCGGGGCAGCCATCATCGATTTGGCATCCGAAGCCAGTTTCGCGGCCAGGACTTCATCCTCTTCCGCGGCGTCCGTAAGGCAGGATAATCTGTTGATAATATCGATGCCCTTATCACTCACCGGTTCCATCAGGTAGAAATCACCGGCATTAACGACAAACACGTCCATTCCGTCTTTGTTATGCGGCCCCCCTTCGAGCCAGTTGCAGAAGCAGGTTGACAGCGGTTCATTGCATGCGAAACCGAATATCAGCGAAGTGTCGTACTTTTCTTTCCAGTAAGGATCCTGGAAATTTGCATCCTCCGGCATCTGAATCGCGCTTCCGAATACCCTGTCAAGCATTACAAGACTTCGCGCATCACAGCTTCTCATCCCAAATACAGCGATAGGTCTGTGAGATGTCTGCGGTGTCCTGACACCATCTTCGTCGTACTCGAAGAGTACTTCAGCAGGGGGGAAGAAAATGCTTTTCGGGGACATATCGGTAACTGGACGGGTGAGTTCGATCTCATCGCCCGGGTTTATCTGGATGAATTCGGTTTTTCCGCCCGCTTTTCCCGGAGCGTAGACAGAATACTCCTCCGAAAGCTCACGGATGAAATCATCGAATTTCTTTTTGTCCAGCCTGACCATCTTCATTACCCCATTATGAATTCTTGTTTTTCGTCTTCCTTGAAATCAACCATTGCGGGCTTTCCGTTGATATCAAGACCGGCGATGTCACCGAATCTGTCTTTGACTTCCATAGCGACTTTTCTGTTGAGAAGCAGAAGGTTTATATCCATCGGGCAGGCCCGTGCGCAGGCTCCGCATTCAACGCATCTTCCTGCTACATGAAGGTTCCTTATAATATGGAAAACCATCGAATCAGTGAATTCGCATGTGTTGCCTATCCACCCGGGATCGTTCTGATCAACGAAGCAGACGTTGCAGTAACATGAAGGACATACATTCCTGCATGCATAGCAGCGAATGCACTTTTCGTACTCCCCGCGAGTGCTTTCCCATCTCTCTTCTGTGGACAGAGCCTCGAACTCCTTTATTTCCTTCAGCCTGTTTTCATTCGGTACTTCAGCCCTTGGCTCGCCGATGAAAATATCGCACTCCTGCGCGTCAGGATAAATGCAGGAAAGACATGAAGAACTCAATATCTCGCTCCTGTCGAGTGAGAGTTCGTATCCTTTCCCGGAAACGGTAACCGTATCTCCGTTATCGATCAGTTCGAGAACTTCTCTTTCATCCGTTTTTGCCAGCACTTTCTTTTTATCGAGAACACCATGACATGGCACTCCAACGATTACGATGTTCTCGCGGTCGATCTGCTTTTCCAGAATATTAAGAACCACAGAACGCGAATCACATCCTTTAACCGCGATGCCGACCTTTTTATCAGTGAACTGTTTTCTGTCCTTCGTGAAATAGATTGAAAGATTGTTCCCGCAGGTAATATCGAAAACAACCTTCTCTGCTTCATCTTCAGAAGTGATAAACAGAGGCGTCGCCGACAGAGGTAGAGAACCCTTTTCCCATCCTATGAAGAGATCGATCTTCTTTTCAGCCAAAAGTTCCTTTACGGCTTTGCGAAGGTCATCTGTTGTTATCATAGTTTCTTCACCAGCCTGGTCGAAGGCCCTAGCTTTCTGACATCTTCAGTTATCTTCGTTACCACTGTAGCGAATCTTTCGCCTTCACCTGCCGATATCCATGAGAACTGAACCCTGTTCGGCTCTATCCCTATGAATTCAAGAAGAGGTTTCAGTACGGCAAATTTCCTGCGTGCCACATAATTCCCTGATATGTAATGACAATCTCCCGGATGGCATCCTGAAACCAGTACACCGTCAAATCCGGACTGTAGGCTTTTCATGATGAACAGCGGATCGACCCTTCCTGAGCAGGGAACTCTGACAACCCTGATGTTCGGAGGGTACTGCATTCTCGATACGCCGGCCAGATCAGCACCCGCGTAGGAGCACCAGTTACAAAGGATGGCAAGTATTTTGGGCTGCCATTCACTCATCATATTCCTTCCGAAGCTTCTATTTCAAGTGAATCGAATACGGAGAAAAGCTGCTGGTTTGTAAACCCGCGAAGGTCAAGGGCTCCGCATCTGCAGGATGCCACGCAGGCTCCGCAGCCTTTGCAAAGGGCATCGTTAACTACAGCCACGCCCTCTTCCGGATCAACCTCTATAGCGGTATAAGCGCATACTTCCTCGCAGTATCCGCATCCTGAACATCTGTCCGTCCTGACCTCGCAGATGGTTCCTTCCGCAAGAATGGATTTCTTTTTCAGGAAGGTAAGCGCTCTGCTTCCAGCTGCTTTTGCCTGAGCAAGCGACTCGCTCATATCCTTCGGTCCATGGGCCAGACCGCATACGAAAATTCCCTCTGTCGCGAAATCGACAGGGCGCAGTTTTACATGCGCCTCAAGGAACAGACCTTCTGAATTGAGAGGGACCTTGAGCATTTTAGCGAGTTCCAGGTTTTCCTCAGGGGCGTCGATAGCCGTTGCCAGCACGAGCAGGTCAGCGTCTATTACCACATCTTTCTCGAGAACCGGATCGAATACCGTTACTCTGATCCTGCTGTCAGGGTCATCCGGACGGATCATTTCTACTTCCGGTTTGTTTTCGGGAGTGTATCGGAAGAACAGCGCTCCCCTGTCGCGAAGTTCTGAATAGTACTCCTCTGCGAATCCGTACGTTCTTATATCACGATAGGCGAAGTAGATATTCGCCCTGGATTTTCTTTTCCTGAGTTCCAGCGCGTTCTTTACAGCTTTCGAGCAGCAGACGCGGCTGCAGTACATTCGTCCTTCCTCTCTGGATCCCACGCACTGCACCATTACCACTTCCTTCAGTTTCCCGGGAGGGAATTTCTCCTCATGAAGCATCCTTTCGAATTCCTTCTGAGTGACTACTCTTGATGATTCGCAGTAAAGGTACTCCTCTGTTTCATGCTCGTTGCCGCCGGTTGCCACAATAACCGCTCCGTGAGTCAGTTCTTCCCGCTCGCCTGCGCTGTTCTTTAAGACCGTTCGGAAATTACCGACAAATCCGGCTATTTCCTCTATCGTGCTGTCCAGCAGGACTTTTATCCTGTCATGGTTTTCTACTTTTTCGATAGTTTCAGAAAGGAACTCCTGTGGGTCGCTGTCGCCGAAATTGAAGAAGATGTCCCTCATGTTGCCGCCTAGAACATCTTCCCGCTCAATCAGATAGACATCGTGTCCGGCATCCCCGATCGCGAGAGCCGCAGTCATGCCTGACAACCCGCCTCCGATTACAAGAGCTTCGGGATCGATATCGATAGGAAGTCTTTGAAGCGGTACGAGCCCCCTTGCCTTGCCGACGCCCATCTCAACGAGATCTCTCGATTTTTCGGTAGCCATCTCAGGCTCATTCATATGAGCCCATGAACACTGGTCACGAATATTAGCCATCTCGAAGAGGTAGGGATTAAGCCCGGCTTCACTGATTGTTTCACGGAAAAGAGGTTCATGTGTCCTGGGTGTGCAGGCGGCAACGACAATCCTGTTAAGGTCGTGCTCCTCGATACGCTGTTTTATCGTTTCAAGACAATCGGTTGAGCATGCGTACATTACATCCTCGGAATGCTCCACGTTTTCCAGACCCTCAGCGAATTCTGCAACGTTCTTTACGTCAACCACTCCGGCGATATTTATACCGCAGTGACACACAAATACTCCTACCCGCGGACGCTCTCCTGTGACATCTTTCTCTTCTGTGCCTTCTTCGGAGCTGACTGAGGGGTCGTATCTTTCAAGTTCAAGATATCGTGCAGCATTCGCGACAGCGCCGGATGCTGAGATTACCGATTCCGGAATATCCTTCGGGCTGTTCATCGCTCCGCACACGAAAACACCTTCCCTGGTAGTTTCCAGTGGATGGAATGCATCCGTTCTGCAGAAGCCGAACCTGTTAAGCCTGACATCAAGATCTTCCGAAAGCTTTCGGATTTCCCGGCGGGGCTGAAGCCCTATGGATAGTACGACCATATCGAAGTTATCATGCTGTATATCACCGTTCTCGTACGTGTACTTGAGGTCCAGGCTTCCATCGGGCAGTTCCGTAATATCGGAGATCTTGGATCGCTTGAACTGAACGCCGTATTGGTTTTCAGCTTTATCGTAATACTTGTCGAAATCCTTGCCGAAAGCCCGTATATCCATATAGAAAATCGTGGCTTCCAGTTCTTTGCTGTGCTCCTTCGCGATGATCGACTGCTTTATGGCGAACATGCAGCAGGCTGATGAGCAATAGTTTCTGTCGATGCCTATGTCCCTTGAACCCACACACTGGATGAAAGCCAGACTCTTCGGAGGTTTTCCGTCGGAAGCCTTCTCAACATGCCCTCCAAAAGGTCCGGATGCGGAAAGCATACGTTCGAATTCGAGAGAGGTGACGACGTTACTGTAGCGATGATATCCAAATTGACCGAAGCCGATAGGATCAAAAGGATCGATACCCGTAGCGAGAATGACGGCTCCTACATTAAGCTTGATCTCTTTATCTGTGTCTTCGTAATTGATAGCTCCGGTAGGGCAGACCTTGGAGCAGAGTTTGCACACACCCTTGGTAAGGTAAAGACAATGATCCTTGTTGATGGTGTACTCCGATGGAATGCTCTGAAGGAAGTACCGCGAAATGGCTTTTGTCTTCCGGAGACCCACATCGAATTCATCCTCTATCTTAACCGGACATTTTTCCTCACAGAGACCGCAGGAAACACATTTCACCGGGTCAACATATTTGGCTCGTTCGATTACGCTGCAGATGAAATCTCCCGGAGTGCCGGAGATATTTTTCAGACTTGACAGAATATGCAGAGTGATAAGCGGATGTCTTACGCATTCGCTCATCTTGGGCGCAAGAATACACATCGAGCAGTCGTTGGTCGGGAATGTCTTGTCCAGCTGAGGCATTCTGCCGCCTATGGTGGGTGTATCCTCGACCAGATGGACAGTGGCACCCATCTCAGCAAGGTCCAGAGATGCCTGTATTCCGGCGATCCCCGCGCCAAGAACAAGAACCGAGTTCTTTTTGTTCTTCACAGAAATATGCTCTTCCTTGTTGGGTTTTCTCCGAGTTCCATTATCTCCTCTGTGTATTCGTTCGCCACCCTGGCGAATTTTGGCCCCTCCGAAGCTGATATCCAGGAAAGCTTCAGCCGCTGTGATTCAAGCCCGAGGGATTCAAACACACTTTTTACTATCGCGAATCTTCTTCTTGCATGGTAATTGCCGGTTTCGTAATGACAGTCCCCCGGATGGCAGCCCCCGATCAGAACGCCATCGGAACCGCTTAAAAAGGCTTTAATAAGAAATACAGGATCGACCCTGCTCGAACACATCACCTGGATTGGAATTATCGAAGTCGGGTACTGCAATCTGGCCGTACCAGCGAGATCCGCCCCTGTATACGTACACCACTTGCACAGGAAGCTCGTGATTCTTGGCGAGAATTCTTTCTTCATACCGTACTCCCAAACATCAGAATAACTCTATCAGTATGCAGGACTACCCGATATCTGATAATTCCTCCTCTTTGTAAACCATGACAGGGATCGATTCTTCAACATCCCGTCCGGGAACGTAATCAAAAATAGCTGCTGTCTTCTCTCCCGTTTTTTTGAATACCGCCGCGACCGGAATTCCAACGGGACACACATCGGAGCACATTCCGCATCCGACGCAGGAGAAGCTCATATGCGTCAGTCTGCCCAGATGGAAGAAGATCGTGTCAGGCGGCAGACGCAATGCGCCCCTTCGAGAAAGGTGTTCCTCGAAATAAGGCAGATTGTAGTCGAAATTAGCTGATTCAAAATCGCAGAGAAGACAGTAACAGATTGGACAAACGTTGCTGCATCCGTGACATCCGACACATTTTCCAAACAGGTCCAGCAAACCATCCAGACCCGGGCCATCTTTTTTTGTAGATGAAAAAAGCTTTTCTTTTTCTGCCAGACGGGCATCAAGCGTTTTTTGAAGCACAGACGGATCGAATTTCTGTTCACTTCGCTCGCCCGCAAATCCCTCGGTGAACTTCTCTGCCTTTTCTGTATTGAAGTACATCATGCATCCTTTTCCGGATTCACATTCACCCGCAACCGATACAGTTATGTCCGCATTCATCGGAATGAAATGTTCGCATGCTCTGCATGTATCCCTTGTATTCGCAGGCACTTCGCCCTTCGATACGTTTTTTTCGTATTTTGGCAGTAATTCCTCGATCTGTCCTTTTTCCACCAGTTCGAGAGGGAAAACCCCCCCGCAGGTATGGGAAATCGTCAGCAGATTCTCGAATGATCCCTGTTCCCGTTTTACCAGCTCCACAAAGGCCCTGAGTTCGCAGGGCTTCAGAACAACCGCCATCTTTTTTCCGGAGGTCGATATGGAAGAAAGCACCTGTCCGGCATTTACTGTCATGACAGGCACAACGGGGACAGCCTCATCCAGATTCGACGCGTTCGTTATCAACGCCAGATCGTAGGAGTTATTCTCAGGAATTTTCCTCATCGTTACAGCGGCATCGATCTTTCCACTTTCAAGAAGGAATTTCAGGAGTTCCTTAATTTTCCTGGAAGCGCTTGTATCGATGGTTATGCTACTCATGAGATGGTACCTCCGCATCAGCATCTTTTACAAGTTCGTGCACTCCTGGTAATTCCGCTTTTCTGAATTGCCGAAGAGGAAGTGGATCACCGTCGTTCAGCCCGGCGATGTACTCGAATGTATTCTGCGTCTGATCTGCTACATAACTGAATACATCGGCCACCGGTATGGAAACAGGGCAGGCATCTGAACACTGCCCACAGGAAACGCAGGATAGACTCATATGAGCCATCCTTCCCGTATGGAACATGATCCTGTCCACCGGAAGAGAAATACCGCC
>JAIORS010000223.1 GCA_021108005.1 Candidatus Aegiribacteria sp. | reverse complement strand
TATCAGTTAACATCGCCCAGATAGAGGGGACCCCGGTATGTACCGGAAATTATCTTCGGAAGGATTGTTTTCAGAATTGAGGGATATATCCTGATATCCTTCAGTCTGTCAGGTTCCACCCACTCGATACCTGTCTGCCAGGCATCGGGCTCGAGAGGCTGTTCTTTATGACGGATTGGAATCGCCGTGAAAATCAGTTCCGTCTGGTGAGCATCCGCCTCCCACCGGGCGAATTCATGGTTGGCCCCGATGTAATCCCGCGACAGGATCAGCTCTCCCGGCTCGACAATCCAGCCTGTTTCCTCAAGCACCTCCCGCTGTAAGGCCTGATGAAGGGTTTCCCCGAATTTCTGCCCTCCACCGGGCAAAAAGTAAAAGTCTCCCGTATTATCGCGGTTAAGTGTGAGAAGAATTTTGCCGTTTTTTACTATTACTGCTTTGCAGGAATTGCGCTTTCTAACTTCGTTACTATGGGTTTCAAATGGTTCGGTCATATCAGAGATTCAACCCGATTTTAAGGTAGAAATGCCATATGTCCTGTCCTGCGAATACAGCGACTGCTGCGCCAATGGCGAGGAAGGGACCGAATGGAACGGGAAGCCTTCTGTTCCTTCCGGCGATTATTGCGATGATTCCGGTGAGAGCCCCCAGAAGAAAACCGATGAACAGGGCAACAGCTGTAGAGGATGGTCCCAGAAAAGCTCCCATCATCCCGGCCAGCTTGATATCTCCCCAGCCCATACCACCCTGAAATTCGTCGGTTTCATCCTCATGGCCTTCCGGCGCGATAGTGTATCCCGGCCTTCGTTTCAATACAAGTTTGCTCACGGTTCTTATAAGGAAAAAGAGTAAACATGTCCCTGAGGCCGTAAGTAATGAGGGCAGTAAACTTACTCCGCCGGGAGCCAGTGAAAACGCCAGTCCGAGTACGATCCCGCCGAGGCTCACACTGTCAAGGATTATCCAGTGATCAATGTCGGTAAGTACAACGCATATGAGAAGAGAAATGAATACAGCGTTGCTCAGGAACAGCCAGGTAAAACCATATTTCATCATTATTGCGGCGAAAAAAAGTCCTGTAACCAGTTCAACCGCGGCATATCTGAAAGAGAACCGCTCCCCGCAGCCTCTGCATTTCCCTCGAAGGATGAACCAGCTGAAAACAGGGATGTTATCGTACCAGCTGATTCCCTTCCCGCAGGAAGTACATCTGCTTCCAGGACGAATAATGGATTCGCCTCTTGGAACTCTCCAGGCGACAACATTCAAAAAACTCCCGACAGTCATACCGAAGAGAAGAGCGAATATCAGGTATACTGTTTCCATACTGAAACTTCCATATTGTAATACCCAGCAATCGTGTAAGATTTGTCAATATCTGAAGTCTTTAGTATACTTCCCCAAGATTGGTGCAGGGAGTAGCTGTTTATTATCACCGCTGAATTTCAGTGGGGTCTATCAGAAAATAATTTGATAGCCGATATTAGCAGTATTGTTCAATTTACGAAAGGAGCGTAATGAAATACGCACTTGGTCTTCTTGCTCTTGTGGCAATGCTTAGTTTCGCCGGATCCACTTTCGATGGAGGGTGCGCGGAAACTTTCGGTATCAATGGTTATACAAAGGCATGGATCTACATGTTCGGTGCTGAAAACAATGATCCCGCAAACACGTTCAGGGGTTACAACTGGACATCTTTCGTCGGCAGACTCAATGAAAATGTTTCCGGTTGCGTAGGCGTGCAGTTCAACTCATGGAACGGAAATTCCTCACTGCAGGTCTGTGACGCGTTCCTTAATATGAACATCGTACCCGAGCTTTCCATAAAAGCCGGTCAGTTCAAGATCCCCTTCGGCTGGGCATTCAACAGCTCGGGCGGAGGCCAGTTCTTCCTTGACAGAGCTGCCGTAACAGGCACAGGCGATTTTGGTAACTTCGGCGGACGCGATGTTGGTGTAAATCTTCACGGCCAGTTCGACATGGTCGGCATCGATGTTGCTTACTTCAACGGTACGGGAACCTATACCGACGCGGATACTTCCCAGAACAAGGAATTCGCCGCACTTCTTACCATTAAAGCAACAGACTGGCTTACAATAGCCGGTGGTGCCGCGATGATTGGTCAGCCTGAGCTTCATGATGATAGCACAGGAGTACTTATTCAAGAAAAATGGTCCGCAACAGGAATAGACGGATACGTACTTGTGGATTATCCAATTTCGGAAACCGCTGACCTCATCTTCCAGGGTGAGTTCATTCAGGCCGGATATGCCGGACCGGATTACACGAATTACGAGAAAAAATCTGGAACAGCCTACTACGCCACACTCGGCGCCAACTTCGGACTTGCAAACAGTTTTCTTTCAGGCATCATGCCTGTCGTACGTTACGAGAGCCTCAGTCCTGCAACAATTCTCGCCAGCGGAGCGACTGAGCCCGAGGACAATACCACAGTAATGGATTTCTGTCTTAACTGCTATCTGACCCCCAAGAACACCATTCAGATAGGCGGACGGAACGTAAGTTACGAGGCTGAAGGCGTTGACGGTTACACCGACATGTACCTTGGCTGGAGAATGAACTTCTAAGAACTTCGGTTAAATCACTTAAAGAGAGCCCGGTTCATGCCGGGCTCTTTTGCAAAGGTGAGATTCTGTACCCATCGTTTAGCGAAAATGCGAGTCGAAAGCTGTTATTTTACTACATATTGATGTAATGCGTTTTTCTTTATTTGTGACCATCGCCAGAATGGAACAAGCCTGGCAGTTCTTCCTTCAGGAAGTACGACGGTACTTTCCTGATCGTAAGTCACGATAGTTCCACATTTACTGCCAAAATAATTCATTGCTTCCTGAAGCCCTTCCAGTTCTCTATTCTGATTGTTTCCATCAAGATGCCAGCAGACCTGAATACACCGGTAACCTGAATCTCCATTTCCAATAACGAAATCACATTCCTTCTGACCGGAATAATACCATGGTGACCCGAACCGTCTTAGCTGGTTGAAAACGGCAGTTTCAAGTAAATGCCCCCGATTTGGTGAAAGACGGAAGGCAATAGCGCGACTCATACCATTGTCTACAGGATACGTTTTTCTGGATGCCAGCAGGCTGCGTTTTAAAGACCAGTCAAATTTGTGTATCTGGAACAACAGATATACATCCTCCATATAGGAGATGTATTCCTTCACGGAGGTGGAGCTTCTGAAACCAAGCTGTTTTGACAGTTTTCCGTAAGATATTTTCATTCCAGGGTTAGACATCAGGTATTGGACAAGTTCCCTGAAAGCCAGCTGTTCCTTAATACCGTGTCTGGCTATGATATCCCGGTAAATAATATCACTATATGTCTGCTCAAGAAGTTCTCTTCTGTTATGTTTCAAGAACTCGGGGAATCCACCGTTGAATATGTAATTCTTACTCAATTGCATTAGTTGAGATACGGAATCTGTTGACTCCTGAACAGACTTGAAACCCCTGTAATCAAGAAACTCATTGAATGAAAAGGGAAAAAGTTCCAGTCGGATATATCTTCCAGTAAGATGGCTTCCAAGTTCATTACTGAGCAGAGAACTGTTGGAGCCGGTTATAACGATATTACATCCTAGATCATGAAGTCTTCTTAGATAGCGTTCCCAGCCCGGAGCAAGCTGAATTTCATCGAAGAGATAAATGGATGAGCTTTTCGATCTGCTGAAAATAGTCAGAAGAAGATCGTAGTCAGATTCGGTAAAGCCCGTAAGCCTTATGTCATCGAAGTTGATGTAATTGAAATTTGATTCGTAATATTCCGCTATCTGTCTTAAAAGTGTTGATTTGCCACATCTTCTTATACCTGTAACGGCGACTATCCGGTCAAGGTTAAGCTGATTCTGCCAGGGGACTTCTCTGGTTATACCGGTGTCTTTTGATAAAAGTTCTTCCCGCTGATCGTTAATCAATCGCTCAAGGTATAAAGTTTCCATATAACCACCCGATAAGAATTATACATAGGTATACCAACACTGTCAATGCTGGCAAATGGTACATATCCAACATTGCCAATGTTGGCAATGCCCCGAGAGATGCTCCCGCTTCCGGCCTGAGACAGAAAAAATCGTTTGAACTGCATATCAGCATCACCCGCGGTTTCCAGACTCAGTTAACCGATGAACCGATTCGAACACACATATAAGTGAATATTTGAACTCATAGTGTACCCCTTGACATACTGTACTACTGTACTATGATAGTAATACAGATGATGAAACGAGGTGGTAATGTACAGTATCGATTCGAGGTCAGCGGTGCCGGTTTATGAGCAATTGAAAAGGCAGATAATCATTCATATCGTATCCGGAGAACTTGATGATGGGAATAAACTTCCCTCTATACGGGAACTCGCCTCCGCCATACTGATAAACCCGAATACAGTTGCGAAAACGTACAAACAACTGGAAACAGACGGATTCGTAACCTCCAGAAAAGGGCTGGGAGTATTTGTCAGCGCCAGCGGCAGGGAACTGCAGAGCAATCGAACTAAGATCTTCGGAGAACTCACAGATGAATACGTTTCTAAAGCAGCCGGACTTGGTCTTAGCGCAGATGAGATCATGAAAGGTCTTTCTGACAGGCTGAAAGGAGAGATCGAACATGATAAGAATGACTGACATTTCCTTTGCCTATGGCTCAACGGAAATTCTGAAAGATTTCAATCTGGAGCTTAAAGCGGGAGAAACGGTAATGATAACGGGCCCTAACGGCATGGGTAAAAGCACGATTCTACGGCTTCTGGCGTCCGTCCTTATACCTCAATCCGGAGAAATCGATCACGGCTATCCGGAAGGAACTGACCCGAGACAAAGAACGGCTTTCCTGCCGGACAGCCTGAGCATTTACAAAAGCATGACCCCTCTGGAAGCGGCCAGATTCCATGCGGGAATATTCGGTACTGAACCGTCATGCCTGAAACTTGCGAAGAAAGCCGGAGTGGATGTGAACAGGCATATTTATGAACTGTCAATCGGTCAGCAGGTACTCGTGCATATGTCAATAATACTGTCCACGAATCCTGAACTGATACTTATAGATGAAGTCCTTCATTCTGTTGACCTGTATCTACGCGATGTTCTTTTCAGGGAACTCATAGAAGTTATGGAGGAAAGAAACCCAACAGTTGTGATGGTGAACCTGAATTTCCACGACATAGAACACATTGCGGACAGGGTGATATTCCTTGGCCGCGAAGGAATAAGGCTTGATGAACCCGTAGACGAACTGAAGGCGAAAACAAGAAGGATAACAGCGGAAGAAGTACCACCGGAATATCAGGTACTGCTTACCGAAAACGTTCTAGATAAAAAACATCATATCGTTTATCCATTCGAACGGAAATACGGAAAAATCGCCGATGAAGATATCAGGGAAATGGACCTTACGGAGATAATGACCGCTTTCATGGGGGGCGAGTACGGTGTTTCTTAAAGAGGTTAAAGACACACTGAAACAGACAGGCTTCATCATGGCCTTTCTGGCTGTAATGCCGCTGGTCTATCTCCTGGATAGCTCTTTATACAAAACAGGTGTTACTTTTCTCGAGTATATGGTTGGGGGTTTCGCTCTTCTATGGATGGTAGCGGTAGGGTACCTGGCTTACAACATGTTCAGACCGGAGGAGAAGGATAACGCGGTTGAATATATTCTGTCTTTGCCAATCAACCGCTGGAAACTGTTGATCTGGAAGGTTACTCCAAGGGTAAGCGTTCTACTTGTTCTTATCGGCATACCCCTCCTCATCACCAATTCCATCCCGATAGGGATGGTGGCTTTCGTTGTGTTCGTTCAGCTTTGCGGTTTTACACTCGGAATTGTCGGCAGAAAAAGCTGGATTGCAAGATCGGTGCTTTTCGTTATGACGATCTGTGTATATTTAATTAACACTATTCCGCCAAAGTTCATATGGAGGCAATTTGTCCCGGCTTCCTCAACACTATCGCACCCTTCAACGATTATGATGTTGATGGAACATGTAATGTTTTCTCAACTGTCGTACATTCTTGTTGAATTCGCTTTGCTCGCGGTGATATTGTTACCCCTGTACAGAAATTGGGATCTTAAGCCCATCCGCGCAGGCGAACTGTCATTTGCGAAAAGGGCGATAGTACCGATGGTTGTTCTTGCATTCCCTGTTGTCTGGATGGTTTCAACATGATGGATTTTGAAGTCTCCGCCCCTATTGGTTGGATGGTAAAATATGTGGATTAGAGAGTTGCGGGAAACACTCAGGCAAACGGCTTTCATCATGGCTTTCTTCATTCTTATACCTGTGCTGTTTCTGGCGGACCAGGCAATCTACCAGACAGGCCTGACCTTCATTGAGTACATTTCCAACGGACTTGATCTGTTTATACTGATAACGGCCGTTTACCTTGCATACAATATGTTCAAGGCCGAAGAGATGGATGGGGCTACAGAGTATCTTCTTTCACTTCCCATTACCCGCTGGAGTCTTCTCAGATACAAGATCATACCGCGGATAGCTATTCTAATGATCTTAATTCTGATCGGATCCATTATGAACGGTCTTAGAGTTTCAGATGGATCCGTGCTGGGTATGATATTCATTAACTGGAGAGTGGGCATGTTTTACCTGATCGGATTCATCATATTTATCCAGATTAGCGGATTCATGCTCGGTCTGGCAGGTCGGGAAAGTTGGTCGATGCGGCTGATGCTTCTGGCCATGGTGCTATGTGTATGGCAATTCGGCACCGTGTCATTAGTTATCAACATACTTGTCTTCAAGGTGTTTGATACATGGACGGCTGTCAGATTCTCATGCTGGCTTGGAGCAAATGGCAGGGCGCTGTTGGATTTCGCAGTATTCTATTCCCTGCTCTGGTACATTCTTAAACCCCTATGCAGTATATGGGATTTAAAACCAATGAGAACCAGGGAAATCTGGTTCCAGAAACGTGCCATCCTGCCGATGCTGGTTTTTGTTCTGCTCTTTGTACAGCGATTAATTGCATATCCTCAATTTCTTTACTTTTGGTGATGCTGCAATACTCGATAGCATGACACATCTCAATAGAGAACAGATCTGGAGGTCTTGAAGATGAAGCTGATCGCGGGAGTATCCATATCCATCGTTTTTACGATTCTTTGTTTTTCGTGCGGGGAGAATCCTGCTCCGGAAACGGAAGCCTTTGAAACCGAAACAGCGGTTGAACAGCCTGATACTCTCTCCCAATGGGTCTCCTGGGCGGAGGAGAGCGGAGACGGCCTCTGGGAAGATGGAAGCCACCGCTTTCAACTGATTGAAACAGAGGTTTATGGCGGGCAGGAAATGCCGCCGTTCTACAATGTTGAAGGATTTTCTCTTAAGGGAGATACGATGTATGTGAGTGATCCCGCGGATCAATCTCTGGTTGCCGTTTCTCTGACAACCGGGGAGCAGCTCTGGAAGGCAGGCGAACCGGGCGAGGGACCAGGACACTTCAACGGTATCGGCGAAGTGGCTGCCGGCAATTCCAGGATAGCCGTATGCGATATGTTCAACAACAGGATATCATTGCTCAGCCCTTCAGGTGAATTCATGGTGGATATTCTCATTCAGTGCCCCTTTGATGTTTTATGGAAGGGTGATACTCTTTTCGCGCTTAGTCTTGCAGAGGAGAAACCCCTGAACATGTACAGCATTCAAGGGGAATTCCTTGGTTCCTGCGGCGAACTGCCAGAAGAACTTAAGTTCCTCAGTTATATAAACAGGCATCTTCATGGTGTGCTGACGCCGGATGGCAGTGTTCTGGTGATTTCAAGGTTCCTGTCCGGAATCTGGAGAATTGATCCGGTTACAGGGACAACCGAGTTGTTTACGGAAACAGTTTTTCCGCAGGGAGAGATAATTAACGATTTACAGAGCGGAGCCTGGATGGTTCTCTGCAGAGACGTTTTCATAGGACCCGACGGCATGGTGAACGTTATCCTGCCGATGTTTACGAAGGAGGGCGGCAAGCTCTCCGATGGAGGCGAACCACAGGAAACGACAGTTATCCACAGGTACAATATGGAAGGTGAATACCTGGACAGCTGGGTGCTGGACGGTACTGTAGGGATTGTACTGATGCATGAAGCTCAGCTCTTTACGGTGGACAGGTATGCCGACGGAGTGGTAATTGCCCATGATGTAATCCCCTGAAATAACTGATCTACAATCCGACCGGAAAGATCGACAAACTGGATATTTGCCGAAAAGGAACCGGGATTGATATGAGTTATCTACGAAGAATCCTTTAGATTCCTGGCATCGATTTCATCTTTTTCACGTCCGGTTGACATTTTGTTAATAATAAGATTTTCCCTGGATATCACTGGTATTAACAAATTTTCAATTTCAACGATTTCTTTACCTTCAGATGTTTCATTGTACGTCATTCCATCAATCGTAGTTATTATGTCAATGCGTCGCGGAGCAACTCCAATTTGGAGAATAATCCCGGGTTCAGTAAATCATCTTGAGAAACGTTTCCAAGAGGAGCCCCGAATTCCTCAAGTGTCTTATATAACTTTGAACGGGAGGTACAAAGAATTGAATATCCCGGCGGATGAAATACCGGGTAACCGATAA
>JAIORS010000222.1 GCA_021108005.1 Candidatus Aegiribacteria sp. | reverse complement strand
GGCCGTTATATTTTAGCTCCAAGCGTTGGCTGGGAACCAGCCAATATTGCCAATAAACAGGCATGGGAGCTTATAAGTAAACAATTAGACGATGTGATAAAACGGATACAGGCCCAGGACCTAAGCCCTTTGGCATATTACATGGTGAAAAACCAGATGGATACCAATCTTCTGGCCAAATATGTCCGCCTGTCTCGCTGGAGAGTGAGGCGGCATCTCAAACCCGCTGTATTCAGGCGTCTTAAGGTCTCCATCCTGGAACGATATGCCAAGATTTTCGATGTTTCAGCAGAGCAGCTTTTTCACATTCCGGAATTTTCAAGTCTTGATCTTGATAATGGCCCCAAATAGCCTGAAAATCAATTTTATACACCGGCAATCGGCCCACTGCGAAAGTGGGGTTGCTGCAAATCTCCTTTCTCACCATGGTATAAATATCTCTGAGTCATTGGCCTTTGGCATAGGCGCAGCGCTGTTTTTCGGCTACTTCCCTTTTATCAGGATCAATGGTCTGCCATTGACGACATTTCGTGGTGCTACCGGACAAATCCTAAAACGGGTGACCAAAGGGCTTGGAGTTCAGACTAAGAGGCACAGATTCCGGGACCCGGAAAAGGCCATGAATGCCCTTGACCGTATTATTGACCAAGGGATTCCGGTTGGAATGCAGACCGGCGTCTACTGGCTTCCATACTTTCCTCCCGCGCTCAGGTTCCATTTTAATGCTCACAATATCATCGTTTATGGTAAGGAGGGCACTGAATATTTTGTAAGCGACCCTGTATTTGACAAGCCTGTTGTCTGTTCACGTACGGACCTGATGAAGGCGCGTTTTGCCCAGGGTGCCCTTGCCCCAAATGGAAAGATGTACTACTTGGCCCGTGTGCCGGATCATGTCGATATCGCCACGGCTATTGTCAGTGGCATAAGAGATGTCTGCAAAACCATGCTGAAGGTCCCTTTTCCCCTCATAGGGGTCAGAGGTATCCGTTTTCTGGCCGGGCGGATTGAAAACTGGCCGGAAAAATTGGGGGAATCCAGGGCCTCCCTTAATATCGGACACATTATCAGGATGCAGGAAGAGATCGGCACCGGCGGCGCTGGATTTCGTTTTATCTATGCGGCCTTTTTACAAGAAGCCGCGGAAATTCTGGGAGAGAAACGACTACTTCATATTTCCGGGAGGATGACTGAAATCGGCGATAGGTGGCGCGAATTTGCATTATTCGGCGTGCGTAACTGCAAAGGACGGGCGTTAGAAGGAAATACATATCCTGCCATGGCTGACATCTTGCGTGACTGCGCCAACCAGGAAGATGAGTTGTTCAGGGATTTGGCAGACCTTTTCAGTTAGTTT
>JAIORS010000221.1 GCA_021108005.1 Candidatus Aegiribacteria sp. | reverse complement strand
GGCGTTGGGGTCAAATCTTTCCTCTTGACAAACAGCATCAATTTAATGCTGCTCTACAGTTTAAAGAAAGATTTCAGCTCTGCAGATGTGCCTGGGACGCTCTTACAATGTTTCTTCAAGAAGCCCTTGATCGCAGGGATGTTTTCCCCGGCGGCATCCTCGTGCCCCAGACCTTCGGTGGAATGGCCAACTGGAACCCACATGTTCACGCGTTGATTACTGACACCTGCTGGGACAGGGAGGGTAATCAGTACGCAATGCCCGAGATTACCACAGCGGATCTCAAGGTCATAGAAGAACTTTTTTCGGCCATCGTTTTCAGGATTCTTCTTGAGGAAGGCATGATCTCGGAGGAGCTGGTGGAGAACATGAACTCATGGAAGCACAGCGGCTTCAGCGTTCATTCTGGAAGCCCTGTCAAGGCTGAAGATGAAGATCCCAGACCTCCGCCTGTGCCTCTGGAACTGGTCTGCGAACCATGCGCAGACTACGTTCCCTGGAAAGACGATGTCCCGGAGATAGAGGTTGGGTAGGTTGTCAGTAATCCGGCTTCAGGGGGCTACTACACCATGATGCGGTGCTTCCAGTGAAAATCTACGAAAGGTATGTTTGACTGCGAGTGTTTCACATCGTATGGTCAGTTTCAGGAAGGAATCGGTTGTTTATTGGGACGAATGGGTTGCTTTATGAGCAGCTAATAAGATTGAGGAAAATCCACTTTCCTATTACCCATTTGAGGAAAACTTAAATGACTTGATATGGCCACTTAAGGAATCCACTGCGGATATCAGTGAGGTCATTATTGAAGTATGCGAAGTATTGATATCTGCACTTGATAGAAGGATTGATCCATACTTCCGCTTTTCTTCCCAAGTGGATAATGTTGTTGAACTGATACTTCGAGCGTATCAGAACAGTAATTATGAGAATTATCGATCAAGGTGTCTTTATCTGATTGATAACCTGCTAGCGAAAGGTGTCCGCAGAATTCCTAGAGAATTAAGAGAATATGATAGATAGAAGTGATAGAATATCGCATTCTGCTTCTCAACAGGAGGTGAAAAATGTCTGAACCCGTTAAGTATCATATCGGAGGTTTTCCTCCTGATGATTTGGATTGGGAAAGTTTGATTCCTTTGATTGGTCCGGCAAACGCGGCATTGGCTAGATATGATGGAACATTGCATGCGATACCTAATGTTGCTGTGTTGCTATCACCACTGATGACACAGGAAGCAGTGCTGTCTTCGAAAATTGAAGGAACTCAGGCTACAATGAGTGAAGTGCTGGAGTTTGAAGCGGAAGGAGATGTGAAGTCGATCCCGGTTGAGAAACGTGATGATATAGAAGAGATCCTTAACTATAGACAGGCTATGTATCACGCTGAGATCATGCTTGAGAAACTACCCCTCTGCCAACGGGTTATTCGGGAAACACATAAAGTACTGATGACCGGGGTTCGTGGTCATAAGAAATCACCTGGAAAATATCGAAAGGGATCTAACTGGATTGGTCCACCTGGATGCACGATTGAGGAAGCAAAGTTCATACCTGTTTCAGCTGGTATACTTCCGGATGCAATGAGTGCATGGGAGAAATATATACATGCCGATTCGCTGGATCGCCTTGTCCAATTGGCTGTTCTCCATGCCGAATTCGAGGCTATACATCCATTTCTTGATGGTAATGGTAGACTTGGACGAATGCTTGTACCGTTGTTCATGGCTAAGACGGAACTACTATCTGTCCCCATGTTTTACATTAGCGCCTTTTTTGAACGAAATCGCGATGAGTATTATGAGCGACTTCTTACTGTATCACGCGATGGAGATTGGACTCAGTGGGTAAGCTATTTCCTTGAAGCAATAATCCAGCAGGCTGAGGAGAATCAAAGGAAAGCTGATGCTATCCTTGGTTTATATGAAAAGAGCAAAGCTGAATTCTCTAAGGTTATTCATTCACAGTATAGCATTAATGCCCTGGACTTCATTTTCCAGAGACCAATTTTCCGATCACCGGATTTCATTAAGGATCCAGAAATACCTTCTCCAACCGCAAGAAGGATACTGAAATTGCTTAGAGATAATTGTACCCTTACAACAATACGACCGGGAGGTGGTCGACGAGCGGGTATTTACGCATTCTCAGAACTACTTAATATCGCTGAGGGGAGGGATCTTTTTTAAGTGAAACTTATGAGCAACAAAACAGGTTATTGCTCATTTTTCGGAAAATATGATCAACAAGCTGGTTTATGTGGACCGCTTAACTGCCTTCGGACAGTTCGCATAACAACTTCAAGATCGAATGAAAGGTACGACTGTTGAACTTAATTTGCCTGGATAGTATCCATGATACGAAAATACTCACAGAGAAAAAGACGGACATTCTTCTGCATATTCTCGCCCATATTGATATCAATAGTGTTGCGTCAAACTACGATAGCGACTATGTAAAATACATATCCGATTTAAAGGGTGAGAAAACGTCATCTCTCTATGAAAGCCTCAAAGGGATTGATGACGATAACCTTGTATTCCTGTCTTTCATGCCGGCGTTTTTCACTACTATTGATTCGATGTTCAGGGGGCTCAGATATCTCAGCATACCAGGTAACAAGATGAAAAATGGATTTGCAGAAACCGAATCCATGTGTCTCCGTTTTCTTCAGGATATATACAGAAACACAAACACTACAGGTCTACTGAAATTTACAGAAACAGCGAAATCCGAGTACGATTTGTTTTACTCCGAATACTGGGAGAGTAGAAGTGAAGAGTATCTCAGAATGATCAATCAATTCAAAGAAATATGGGAAAGCGAAGACAACTGCAGGATACTGTCGTTTCTCAGAAACCAGGGTCTACCTTCCATCAGCATTTATCTTTCGGAAGGAATGAGGAAAAACGGTAGGGGTATGCGAAGCTCCTCCGCATGCGCTCTTGCTAAAATGCCTGACAACAGCAAAGAGGTTTTCGAATCTTACTACATAGCCATTCACGAGTTACTACACCAGGTAGTTGATGGTATTACTCAGAGTATTCTTGAAATCGACGGTCAACGGAGAAGCTTGAATCCTGATGATGATGAATACAGTATCCATGAACAATTCGAGAATAGTGTTATACTCGCACAGCACCTGCTTATGGGAAAGTCCGCGTATAACTGGACAAAGGAATATTTCACGTTTGTTTCGAAAATTTTTGAAACAGACATCAAAAATGATTCTGAATTCTACTCATTCCTCAAAGTTGACGCTCGAATCAAA
Source organism: Candidatus Aegiribacteria sp. (assembly GCA_021108005.1). Taxonomy (NCBI): domain Bacteria; kingdom Pseudomonadati; genus Candidatus Aegiribacteria; species Candidatus Aegiribacteria sp. Next base: position 31,526 of record JAIORS010000221.1, on the reverse strand, counting down.
AAGAAATTGGAAAGTATTGTAAATACTCAAAGCAAGGTGGTGTAATATGAAACCTAAAATGGTCGCAATTCTGATCCTGGCGGTAGTACTTGTTGTCTTCGTCATTCAGAACTCAAATGTAGCCGATGTGCATCTTTTCTTCTGGACTATAAGCATGTCCATGATAATCCTTATATTCTTCGTTGCCCTGATCGGCTTCGCTATAGGATACCTTACACATCACTTTGTAATTGAGCGTAAAAATAAGAAGTAATAGTATCCCACTGCAGAAGAAGGACTTAATCGACCTGTAAGCCATCCTTCGCGAAAAGACTACATTGCAGGAGTATTTCCAGATACCTGACGGTAACACTACTTTCTGATGATTTTCCCCTCAGCCATCACCATTCTGGGGAAAGCCGCGAGGTCCAGAGGATTGCGATCCCATACAAGAAGGCTCGCGGTCTTGCCGGCCTCAATGGTACCCAGCTGGTCATCTATTCCGAGAATCTTAGCGTTCTTGAAAGTAATCAGAGATATTGCTTCCTCGGGGCTCATTCCGGCTATCAGGAAGAATTTAAGACTGTCCCTCAATGCGGGTGCCCATATCACGGGGTGGTCGGTCATCAGGCCGTAGAACGCTCTGGATTTCATTAGAAGCCCGGCGTTCTGGTAGTATGCATGCTTAAGCTCGACTTTGTAACCTACACAACCCATGGGCCCGTATACTATTGGAATACCGGCGCTTGCCAGATCGTTGAATACTTCCCGGTGAAAAACATCACCGGTGTGATCAGCGGTAGCCCTGATTCCGTATTTCTTCGCAAGCGCAATCAGGTAAAGGACATCGTCCTCTTTGTGAACATGAACCTTGGCTGTCTTTTTTCCATCCAGCAGTTCGAGAATAGCCATATCAGCCGGGCTGAACTCCTGCTGGTATTCCAGATCTATCGCCTTTTTCTGAAAGGCCTCCTCCTTCTTAGACAGCTTTTTCTTTTTCATGTCCTGCTGAAGTTTATGAGAGCTTTTCTCCTTTTCCAGTTCCGCCTTGTTCCGTTTGTTCAGAACCTCATCGAATTTCTGTTCAAGCAGGGCGTAAACTCCCATTCTTGTATTGGGACGGTCACCCTTCCAGTCGGTGGTTGACCGCGGATTGAACCCCAGAGCCATCTTGTAACCGTAGTCTTTTATAACCGCGTTTTTCCTGTTTGGTGTAAAATTCCTGATGACCTTCGCCTTGCCTCCAAAAAGGTTCCCACTACCCGGGACTACGCAGCTGTACAGGATACCAAAATCCACTGCGTCTTTGAATGCCCTGTCATCGAAGTAAATACTGTTAATGGGGTCGTTAACCGGCAGAATCTGAGCGAGAGTATCATTGGTTTCGGATTCTGTCCAGGGCTCCCCCTCCCTGTCCATTCCTATATGAGAATGAGCGTCTATAAAACCAGGTGTCACGAAGCCGTGATAATCGGATTTCATCTTTTTCCTGACAACATCGACGATTTTGTTCCCCTCAACAACCACAGAGCAGTTTTCTTTTTTAGTATGACCGTCGTAGAGAACTTCAGCGGAGATGATCGTCTGTTTTTTTTGTGACATACCGTTTCCCTTTCAGATAGTTGAAAACGTATTCAATTTGGAGATATCACTGCATAGTTAAATATCTTTGTTAATACATTGTACAAGTTATGATTTTAACCGAAATCCGAGACCGAATCGCATAGCACCATTCAGTTACAAAGCTCTGCCATGCGCCTTCACCAATGCCTTGCGGGAACGCGGAGTATCTTCGCAAACTAACGATATTCAATACCTAGAATAAACTTTTAATCCCACTCCATGTTCTCTGTTCCATCGCGCTCCAGTTGTTTGCACCAATCTCAAGTACCGCTGTCCGGTAATGTTTTTCATCCGGTTCCCAGATACTGTTGTGCCATGCCCAGGTTTCAGTGCCGTTGAACGGGGTCTGCCCTCCGTAACCGGTGTTCTGATAGCCGAAAACGATAATTTCACCCGGATCGAATACGATATTCTCAACCGATGCTATATCTATGTACGTATAAACCGATGGATCACCGCCTGGACCTTCCACAGGTACAAAAGCGCCATGGAAGTCACAGCTTTCGGGATTACCGGCAGGAAAACCCGTGTCAGGCATATCAACCCATACAACCCATCCGAAATCACCAGTAGGTACACCGCAGCAGGGAAAGCCAAATTCAGCAATCTGAAGTGGACCACTGGTTTCGTTCGTATAGGAGGTTATAAACCATTCCCCCCAACCGGAAGATGATCCAGAAAGATCAGAGAGATAACCGACAGAACCTCCGGTGTTATACTCAACATCAGCAGCTGAGAGAGACGCTGCGATTAGCAATAATAAAAGCATCTTATTTAACTTCATACTAACCCCATTTCAAATCAGATACAGAATGTTTCACATCATATAATATATATTAGTAATAATCAATACTTTCCATCAATGCAATAGCCCCTCCCCTTAACGCTAAATAAGCGTGATAATGTCTCTTATTACCGGCTGGCATGACCTCGGTGCAGAGCGGCATTGCTTGCCAGTCCGCGTTGATGCGATTGATCCTATTTTCTCTCCTTTGCATTGGTGTACACTAAACCTTCTTCCCATGTCCGGCTTGCAAAAGCGCGTAAATTTTATATCGAAGCGGTAAGACGGAGATAGAGTCTGGAACTGCCGAGGCCTTCCATGACCGGGAATCCTGCCGCTGCATCAGCATGGAAAATGCCACTGATTCCCCTTATTCCAGCCCCACAGCCAATAGGGTATCTCATTCCCTGACTCGGAGTTCGAATTGCTGCAAGGTCGCAGAACAGATAAATTCTTGTTTCAGTTTCACCGATTGATATCTCAGGCCTCGCTGCGACATATCTTACGGCTTTGAAAGCGTTTTCAGGATAACCTCTCAGGGTCTCCTGTCCACCAAGTTTATCAAGAAGCCCTTCGAACCAGTCTCCCTGCATAACTCCACCTGTCAGTAGTCTACCCCCGAAACCCATGAAATCCATGTATACGGTACCATCAATTCGCAATTCCGCCATCGTTAGAATTCCAGAAGAATCCTGTCCGGATCTATTACCGGATCTTGCCTCCAGCTGCATTTCCAATCCATTCCAACCCTGAGGAATCCTGTAACCCGTGTACCACGTAATTCCGGCAAGGCCATAATCGTAACTCTGGCGCTCCCCGTCCGGTGGATAACCTCTCCAGATGCCTGCGCCTCCAATTATCTCGGTCCGGTTCATGCTCCAGATCATGGAAATGCTTCCCTCCCGGTTAACCCATGAGCTTTCCGGGGTTTCCTGGGATATTTCCAGTTCGGCTGCAAGAGGAATGTTGAACAGCCACGGTTCTCTATACCTCAGAAATGCGTTAAACCCGCCCCACTCGGTTGTCTGGCCTGATATCTCAAGCTCCCTCGCGGTACCCGCCAGATTCAGGAACAGTACTTCTCCCGCGCCCTCAAGGTTCTCGCCCTGCCAATCCATCGACGCGGCGAAATGACCTGATTTCCCCTTCTGAACATGCTGCAGGAGAACGATATTGCCACCCTCTCCAAGGAAAAGTTCGGTAATACCAATGGCTTTGATGAACTTCAGCCGCTCGATTCTCTCAATCCATGTTTCAACAGCTTCACGGTCGTATGCATCACCGGGTTCTATTCCCAGAAGCCTTGTGAAAACCTCTGTCCGGGTTCCAGGTACTCCCTCAATGCGGATTTCTTCCAGTAATGCATGTCTTCCGGGAACGGTATTGACCCTGAGAGAATCCTCCGTCACGAAATAGTATCCCGCACCGGCAAATGGGTAACCTTCTTCCAGGTACCATTGCAGAATGCTTTCCTGCAACACTGTTATGGACGAATCGGAAGCAAGAACCGAATCAATTCCCAGCTCATACAAAACTGGAACGGGAGGGCTGCCCCCGATGTCAACCGTAAGAGAACCTTCAGTTGATAACACCGCGACTGCGATGGAAACAATCATGATAACCATTAGAAGTTCACCGTTCCCTCAAGACCCGCCCTTTGATTCCAGCTGCTTCCAGCGGGTTTTCTTCCCCAGTAGAAAAGACTGATATCAAGCCCGGATGAAAGACACCTGCCTATCCTGGCTGTTGTCCTCCATGAGATGCCGCTGTCATTGCCGTCGAAGAACCAGACTGGAAGCTCATCATCCCCGGGGATGTATCCCGCGGATACTCTGGCCATCGAAGTCCAGCCACTTCCTGTCCACGAGAAGTGCGGACCTGCTTCAAGCATATATTTATCAAGGTCTGAAACAACTTCTCTTCTGTATTCGTAAGCCGCCAGGATACCGGGTTTCAGACCGGGAGATGGTTCCAGGGTCGGATCAATTTCCAGTCTCAGCCCCCTTGTATCCCGGGGGTAGTAGAGTTCCTCCTCCTCGCGCCAGATCTTCGCCGAGCATTCAATTACAAGGATATCCGCGGGGCTCAACTCCGGTGCCGCTCTTAGGGACCACATTCTTTCATTCTTCAATCCGGTTCCACTGTAGGAAATCCTTTCGTTCCTCAGCCTCCCGGTAAGAGTCAGTCTGCTGATAAGAGTCTCTTCCCAGCGAAACCAGGGTGATATACTCAGGCTGTATCCTCCCTCCTCGCTTCGGTCAAACGCGCCGTATAGAAGCAGGGACTTCTTTCTGTCAAGGGAATTGCTTGCCGAGAGTCTTACTACTGAATTAACACCGGACAGTGTTCCGGAGCAGGAGAGTGTCATCTCAAGTGACCCGGAAGTTACAGCATCACCAGCGGTTCCCGGCTGAAAGCTGATATTGTAATCACCATCAGGATCTGCATAGTACTGGCCGCTATCGTTATCATAGCTGTAGTTTCCCTTTCCCTCACCAACGTAAACGTACATCACATCCAGAGATCTGCTTATGGTTCCTGAACCATTGTAGACCGCTTCCATCCATACATCCCCCGTGGTTCCCGTCAGGGATAATCTGATGGCATCCGCATGAAGCTCTCCGCCGGAGTCGTAAGAAGTTGATGAATGCTCAAAACTCCCATTGTACCTCAATTCCCCGGTTGGGCCGGATCCCTCCAGACGGGCCCTCCACACCTTGAATGGTCCGCCCGAAGCCCCCCCGGATCTTGAATCATCCTGAAGCTCCATCCGAAGAAGTATATCTGTGGTGTTCCTGTTGAAAGAGATACCTGCAAATTCCGTATTGACATCTCCTTCAAGACTGTCCTGCCATGATTCTTCGGAGAAGCTGCATCCCGCAAAGGGTTTGAGTAAACCTGTTACCGGTATGACCGACACCGATATGGATGAGGTCTGACCCATGGCCATCTGATGGGTACCTGTCCTCTTAAGGAATGTTCCTCCGGCGTCCACACCGATATTCCAAAGAACAGGTTTCGAATTAATTCGATACCTCTCAAGAATACCACCGGCTTCCAGGAATCTGCCCGAAACAGCCGCAAGGAGTTGATTCCCTCCGAGGCTCACATTCGCGATGTTGTCTCTGCCTTCATAATCGGCGGGAAGGGACCATGCTGAAAGCGAACTGTCAGCTTCGAGTTCTCCGGGAGCTTCGTATCCGGAGGAAACCAGCCTTCCACCGATTCCGAGCCCGGGACCGTCCTCCCAGAATTCCATGTTCATCGAACCGATGAAGCAGGTGCCTTCCCTTGATGTGCCATCCGGATTGTAAAGGTTTCCGGTTCTTCCGGAAAAAGCTGCCTCCAACCCCAGATCAATACCCGCGGATGCATACCCGGCTGAAATGCCGCCGGTGCTGTACCCCGATGGTATCTGAATGTACTGTCGGGGCAGGTGTGTTCCACTGCCCTCTCCGGTCCAGAGGTAACCGCCAAGTGAGCTGTCGAAAATGTAATCCCCAAACTCCGAAGGAGGTCTTCCAAACACAACGTTCCAGTCGCCCCGGTTCGGCCCCATGAAAACGTAATGCCCCAGTGAATCCAGAGTATAGCAGCCGTTTCCCTGCCCTACATTCGAAGCCCCGTCAATCCATGCGTCCGCCGGATCCTCTCCAGCTTCGCGGAGAATATCCACAGCCTCCTCGGTGAGCACGAATCCCAGTGGAGATTCTCTGTCATCTTCGCTGTAGAACCCCCTGAATTCAACCTCCAGGCCGTTCTTTGAGTACTGCGAAAAAGCTGTAACGAAATCCTTCCTGAAACCGTCACCGCGCTGGAAAAAGGTAATCTCCACCCGCTGATCATTCCTTATCAGCCGCGTAGATGTGAAAGTTATAAGACCGGCCGAGTATTCCATCCGGTAATCCTCGGTAGAACCACGATGCATGAGCTGTCCATCCAGCCAGACCTTCTCGCTGCCTGGAACGACTTCCCAGCCGGATGTCACTTCGTAAGGCCCCTGAATTCCCTCATCTGTATAGAAAACGGTTCTCTGCCTGGAATCCCCCGATGTTCCATATCCCGCTCCGGTGGTAACGGATTGTGAGATCTCCCCCCACGCGTCAACTCCGCTCACCTCTCTTCTCCATGAGAGGGGGCCGGTTTCAGCGTTACCGCTGACCCATTCCATATCGCCCAGCCTGGCCCTCCACGATCCTCCGTCCACAAGGAAAAATATCCTGTCAAGCTGCGAGACAAGCTCCGAGGAAGTGGGCCCTGCGGTCAGGTTGCGATCAGTTACACTTCCCGAAACAGTGATCCCGGGAGCCGCCGTGCCTTCAACCGAGATTCTTGTTCCCTGGTCAAGTCCTCCTCCGTCACCGACAGAAAACCCTATTCTTTTTGAACCTGATATGTACAGACCGTGCTGCTGGAATGGATCAGATGTATATCCGGACAATTGCTCGATCGTCTGTCTTTCCGCGAAATTAACATCAAGCGAAACCGAGGATGGAATGCTCAGCTGAAGCAAATCAAATTCCAGCACGACTTTGCTGCCTTCCGGCGGAGACGGACTGAAAATAACACCCGTCCTTACCCCTGAGGTTCCGGAAACCGCGTTTAGAGTATCACCGTCCGCTACAGCTACAATACTCCCGGGCATTATCCAGAGGGAATCGGGAGTTTCAAAAAAGTCTGAACCATCACTTTCGAACTCCAGGGACATAGATGTGAGGACCAGTACCGCGACTGCGAAAAGGCTCATTGAAGCACCAGGATTCTGCCTTCCCCCGGTGACCAGAGCAGACAGTGATAACCATTCAATGAACAGGATATTCGGGAGAACTCCCCGGACTCAGAAAGCTGAAACAGGGTGTTTCCGCTGCCGCTCAGTACGCAGGAATCCTGCAGAACCAGCAGTTCTTCTCCCGAAACGGTCCATATACCTGTTTCGGGCAACGGCTCGGGGGCTGTAAAATTACCGAAAAGGAACGATTCATTTTCGCTCGAATAGACTGCTTTTCGACCCGACGCGGATAGCTGTCCTTCGCAGGAACCACTCAATCTTACCAGAATATCATCCGGTTCATCAAGGCTGGAAATCGTACCATTTGTCCGTGATACGTACAGAACTGAGAGGCCGGAAAGACATATATCTCCCGGAAGGCTTCTGGAATCCCATGAATCGGTGAGCTCACCCGAATTATCGTATCGATATACCATATCTGTAAGCTCCCCGGTAACGAACCATCCCCATCTTTCATCAATACACATGCCACCGGGAAGGATGACATCGGAAAGATCGTACTCGGAGATTGTGCCATCATTGGAATAAATTCTCAGGTGGGGGAGCCCCGGCAGAAGTATATAAATGTCTCCAGCTCCGTTTATTTCAGCGTCGATTATCCCAATGGGAACCGTAATGTACCTTTCAACAGTGCAGGACGGCTTCACCGTTGTTTCTGATACCGGGAGAGTACTGATAACCGCGAGCAGGAGTGGAAACGCGTTAGCGCACAACTGCGAACGAGCCGGTTTCTATCCTGCTCCCCTGATTGAATCTGAAGAAGTACGTGCCCGATGCCAGGCTGGATGCTCCGGGATAAGCCAGAGTCACTTCTCCGCTGTCAACATTGTTGTAGCTGACCGTTTCCACATATCCACCAGAAATAGTGAACACCGAAAGAGCAGCATTCCCACCGCCGGACCGGAACTGAAAGAAGAGTGTGCCGCGGCAGGGCTGGGGATAGAATGTAAAAACATCCGCGGAGGATACAACGGAGCCTGCCGATACATCAAGATCAAGGCCGGAAAACGAATTGCAGAGGAGTAGAATATCACCCACCTCGGGAAGTGATATCGCCACATCGTTCGCTGAACCGGCATCGATTCTTTCAAGCGATCCCCCGGTTTCATTGTAAACAAAAGCCCTCATATCACCCAGGCCTGCCGCCCCGGCTCGGAAGCTGCCTCCCAACGATTCATCAACACTGTAATACGTGCCCTGGTAGGAGGACATATGGTCGCCCATATGTGAAAAAGGATCGGTTGCTATTTCGAAGGTGTAATCCAGGCCGGGTCTGTTCCCCGGAGATACCGTATCGTAATCAGCTATCCGGAAGGATTCCCATCCGTATTTTCCATTGCCGAAATTCGGGTTATCTATCCAGCATGCCAGCATCCAGTCAAGGAGAATCTGATTCATATCGGGATTCGAACCGGTTGCGCCGCGAATGGCTTCACTTATGCCCGCCATACCTCGATCTCCGGATCGGAGAGACTTGTAAAGAAAATCTTCCCCACCGTAATTCTCGTACAGGTACGCGAAGTAAAGGTAGCCTGATCCGTAACCCGCGACGTACTCTATTGTATCCTCAATACTCGTCCATTTGATAGGGGTTATCCCCCCCACCTCAAGGAAAGTCTCAACCTGAAAAGCCGGATATCCGCAAACGAAAGTTCCAGACTGGGCCTGGTTTTCCATTACCCACAATTCCTCGGAGCTGAAGGGCGCAATTCCCCACTGAATAAGGTGAACGAGTTCGTGAGACGCAGTGTAGGCCGCGTCGAATTGATCGGCGGGGTGACAGTCTATGTACAGCATCTCAACTTCGTTGGAATGCCCTCCGTAGTAAAGGTAAGCCTCGGTTTCGGTGAACTGGTTGTACGGACTGAAAAATCCCGCGATGTAGGCTCCGCCCTGCTGATGGTTGAAACCGTCTCTGATATCAAGCACCAGGAAGTAGATCTTCGGGTCGCCGTCTATTGCATCGGGTGGCTGCCCGAAAACACCGATATCGGTTTCGACAATTCCTCCGGGCCCGGATGGGGTACTGTCCTCAAGCGCTTCCGAAAAAGCGTCTACCGCATCCTGGTCGTAATGAACATCCCATTGTGTATCCTCCACGAAAATGTAGGTGTTTTCGCCAACGTACCTGCAGGTGGCTGAGGTAAGGTAGAATTCGGGAGAATCACCGCTATGATCGATGGACCAGAAATTTATCGTATCTCCGATAGTGTGACCCTTACTTCTGCTAAGGGGGCCTGTAGCTTCAAATGAGGGATCATGGCGTCTATCTATTTCCATGATTCCTGGAACAAGAGGGGTTCCATCAACCCACCACATGGGACTTGAACTCTGAAGAATCAGTGAAAACAGCAATATTATCATCAGAATCTGGCTCCAATCGAAAACCTGACGGATGAAAAGTCGCGACTCTCCGGAAAAGCAAGTGACGTGTAAACACCTGGCCGGGTCTCGTCCAGAAGAGATGCGTCTATTACGCTGACAACCCGGTTTACCAGGGCGAAGGCGGCAATATACATGCTCCTTCTGAACCACTCCTTGCTTTCTCTCAACCTGTCGGCAAACTGATTCCTCGCGGCTTCCGATGACCAGTTCCAGCCATCCTCTCCGTACCGGGCATGGGATTCGAAATATCCCCTCTGGGCATCCGGATCGTCGGGATAGTAATACCTTGCAAGCCTGTGGATGTAGTCGTTGTATTCTGTACTTGACGCATAATCCGATATATCATCAAGGAATTCGTTTGACTTCCCGGAAACGGAAATGCCGGCTTCGGAAGCTGCAAGCCAGGTGTAATCATCTCTGTCGAATGTACCCTCGAGGTATGACAGACCAACACCTGCCCAGGTAAGAACATCAAGACTCATGAAAACTATACCTCTGCCGGAGTGACCCATATGCATCTGTCCCCAGCCGGGAAACACGGCGGATCTCAGCATGGCACCCTTTCGGGAGCCGGGGTCTGCATCTGCGATGCCGGACAGTACGATCAGCAGGGAAAAGAACAGAACCGCTGAAATCTTAATCAATTTATCACCGCCGCATGAAATAGAGCATCCGTTGATCCCGTGTCGGAGGATATGTGCAGACTGACGAAATAGACTCCCGGCGCGAGGTCCTCGGTATTCCAGGGCACTTCCCAGGCTGAACCGCCTGGAGCAGTTCCGGTTTTCAGGTATACCAGATCCCCTCCCATGTTGAATATTCTTATCTCCCACGAACAATTTTCACCGGGCTGGAAACGGATGATTCCGTTTCCCTGTTGAACAGGATTCGGATAAACGTAAAAAGAACCGTCGTGGAGTATGGAACTGGAAGCCGGAAGATTTGGAAGATCCTCGTTCCACCAGCAGTTGCAACCGGACATATCCAGGCCGGTGAACCATCCTTCAGGAATCATTGAGGTGTGCCAGCAATAAATGCAACCGTTCTTCTCAGCTGCCAGAACTCTCCAGTTACCTGAATTTTCAGGATCCCACAGCAGTGGCCGTCCTATAGGTCTCTCGCCCACAGACACCGGGAATATTCCGCTCTGTCTGCCTTCGTAATCGAACAGACATATCCGGCCGTCGTCCATTGAGATCAACGCGAACCCTCTGCCGGAAATACCTCTTCTGTTTCTGCTGTAACCGGAAACCAGGCTGTCCTGTTCGAGCATAACCGGCCAATTCTCAAGGGTAGCACCGGAAGCGCCCACCGCGGCTACACCCTCATCCGTCAGTATGAGAATTTCCAGTCTTCCATCCATATTCGGGTCACCCAGACAGGGTGAAGAGAGTGGGGAAGCTGCAAGCATCGAGGGAAAGCCAGGCAGGATATTGCCCTGTATATCGTACGCATAGGTGTAATCGCCGCTGACCACAACAATGTCGGGCGAACCATCACGGTTAATATCCGCAGACAGGGGTATCCCTATCTTCTCATCTCCGGGAGCAACCGGCCATCCTGCAACTTCATCTCCGTCCGTGTTCCAGAGATAAACACGTCCATCAATAGTTGAAGCGATTATGCCGGGATTGTTTTCATCGGGATATACTGCCATACCTGCTACCTGAGCCTGAGTAACGGCAGGCCATCCTGCAAGCTGTGCTCCCGCCGGGTTATAAAGGTGTACTCTTTTCTCATCATCCGCTATTGCTACGATATTCAGCCTTTCGCTGATCAGCGCAGCTGTACCCGAACCGCCCCCTGAAAGCTTCACTGGCCAACCATCCGGTTCGTTCCACTGTACATCTCTGAGATGAGCCTGACCATCGTTCTCACAAACAAGCAGAAGATTTGAACCTCCCGAGGGGTTCCCGGCCACCGGGGGAGCGGTTATTCCCGTTCCCATCGGTTCAGGACCTGAGCCATCGCTCATGTAGGCACTGACATGCCCTGTGGTGGTGGTTACCACAATGCGGTCACCGGAAGTGTCAGCGTTTTCCCAGATCAACGGTCCCCATTTTATTGTAGAGGATTGAACGGGCCATCCGTCACAAACCGTCGTCCTGGATACGATTACATCCATTTCCAGAGCTGGCTCATCAAGAACTTCAACCGTTACAAATGTGTTTCCACCCCAGCTGGCATCACTTGAGGGCTCTGATGTGGGTGAAAACTCCCAGGCGTAACCGTTCCGGAACCAAGGGTCGAACTCGCTACCCTCGTAACCGTAAATATCGGGAAGCGAGTAATCAAAATCCTGTATACCGTCTGCCTCTTCCAGATCAACGCCCTTATGGTCAGGGTCCACATTGACCATGTTCGCCGCGAGATACTCTCCAAGGCGAGTTTCATCGATATGCCAGATCAGAATCCCGGAACCAGGAAGGCCGAAATCGTGCTCGTGTATTCCGCACATATGGTCTCCGTCAGGGTCACGTTGCCTGTTCTCAATCAGCAGATACTCCGATCCGGTCAGAGGAACTTTTAAAATGGAATCGTTGAAAGCCAGAGTAAAGGTTCCCCCGGAAGTTACTGAAGGCGTATTCCAGCCAAGATACACTCTTGACCATGCCGAGAGAGATGAGGGCCAGTAACCGCTCATCATCCACTGGCCGTAACCCATCAGATCCCAGCCACCAATTCCAACATGACCTGTATTGGTATCGTAAAGGTCCGGCAATCCCAGCTGATGGCCGAATTCGTGACAGATGGTTCCAAGCACACCCAGTCCAAAGCCGTCCTGCGATTCCTGTTCGGGAGCTATTACACCTTCCCTGATATGAACTCCATCGGAAGTAGGAATCCCCTGATAATCCGATCCGGCTCCGGGAAGGTAACGGATCAAATCCGTCAGAGTAAGAAAAACCGACCCGATGTCACCGGGGCTGTTCCTGAGTATATCAGCCTCCTGACCGGCACCGGCATGCACGATGATCACCGCGTCGTACTGACTGAAATCGATATCTTCATCGGCAAGAAGCACAGCATCTCTGAGGAGCAGGCATGCTCCCTGCATGCTATTTGAATCGTCTCCGTAGTACATCATCTGATGTTGAAGGGTGTACGCCCCGTTAGGTGAAGAAGGGTAAACATCAATGGACAGAATAAGTTGTCCACCGCTGACATCCTCGTAGTACAATGCAAGATTATCCGCTATTCCCTGGAAATATTCCCTGTTGTGGGGCGGGTCGGCTTCAAGGTCAATTATTCCGTTCCCGGAGGTTTCATCGGTAAAATCCTCCAGAAACTGCGCTCTTATCATGCAGACATTCATAGTATCGTCAGAACCGTCTATCTTGCCCGGTCCGGCAATGGCGATCCCTTCCGAAGGCCTTTCGTGCAGCGGTGGCATAGCCCCGTGGACAATCGGAGCGGCAGCCGATACAGCTCCCGCTAAAACGAACATCAGCAGATACACGAATACTCTCATTAATATCTTAGAATCTTACAGAAAGGGAATACTTGGAATTGTATTTCCCTGAACCCTGAAGATTTTCCTCTACAGGTATGAAGGCCATATCAAGCTGAAAACCGGAGTATTGAAGACCTGCTCCAAAGGTAGGACCCTGGATGGTTGAAATGCCCTCCGTATCATGGATATATCCTGCCCTGAGCGCCAGAAGGTCGTAGTACCAGAATTCGGCTCCCGCTCCCCACTTGTTCTCATTGAACTCGGTTGACATTCCCTCGTCAACATTCGTCAGAAGCTTGCTGTAATCGGCTGCGCATCTGAGCCGTGAAAGGTGAGAATCAAATGGGATGTAGGCAATCCCCATTCTTAGAGTTCTTGGTAATGGATTGTTCTCGGAATTACCCCCGTAGCTAACATTGGGTCCGAGGTTCGACAGGCTGGCTCCCACATTTACACGCCCGGCGCTTTCAAGCCCGAGCTCTTTCATGGGAACATGGTACAGTACCCCGAGATCGGCACCGAAGGATGTACCTTTACCTGAGTCCTGATAGTAAAGATGATCGTAAATGAATTTGAGTCCCAGCCCTACAGAGACGCCAGGCGCCACTTCTGTACCGAAGGAACCTGTCAAAGCCACACCGTAGGAATAGAATGTTCCAAGCTCCTGTCCCTGTGCGGTTGTCTCCTGCTGCTCTCCCATCGACATGAAAGTTATGTTGCCTCCGACGCCGCCCCACCCGTCTATATGAGTGGCATAACCCAGAAACTCGTAATACAGGTCATCCGCCAGCTGCGGAAGCCAGTTACTGTGCTGCAGTGTAAGTTCCTGTTTGGTAGTGTCGACGAAAGCCAACCCTGCCGGGTTCCAGTACGATGCGGTAGCGTCATCGGCCAGAGCTGTAAAGGCTTCCCCCATACCGTTCGGGCGTGCTCCCGGAGTTATTGTCATCCAGATAACACTGGCCGTTGATCCGTACGAAATCGAGACCATGGAAAGAACCAGGGCAATAAATAAAAGTTTTTTGTTCATCATTCCTCCTGCTCAAAACCGGAAACCATTCCAGTCTTTGCATGTAATCAGTTTCTGCTGGCTGTTCCAGTTAAGCCGGTTATCAGGTAACAACAATAACAGTTAAAGGTTTCGTACAACGGCTATTATTCCGGTAACCTCAGAGGTTTCTCCAGAGTCGGAAAGCTTCGTTGCAGATACAACAAATATATATGTTCCACTGGCTACTGCATCGCCATCGGCATCTGTGCAATCCCACCAGCACTGGTTATATCCTGCTGTTCCTTCAATGTTCCCGAGTGTAATAACTCGTCTTCCAGCCACCGTGTAAACAGCGATATTAACCCTTCCCGGCGATGTCTGTGTCCAGTTGACGGAGGTGCCGTCCGTACAGGGATTGGGGTAGGGAAACACGTTGTTTATACCGAATGAATTATCATCGGTGACGGAAAACTCGATACCTGCTGTGGATGAGTTCAGAAGTCCATCGGATGCCCGCAGTTCAATCGTATGACTCCCGGGTTCAAGGACATCGATTCCAACCCTGAGTTCACCCGTTGTACTTGAACCTGTGTTGTACTGGAAACAGTCCGAAACATCACTTGGCGTGCCATCGATATACAGAGCAAGCTGTCGTCCAACATTACCAAGAAGATTGATTCCGGAAGTATCAGAAAGAACAGCTTTAACATATGAATTACTCGATACTTCGGGGTTAATTACGTTCCTGTACCCCTCAATCCACAGTTCTATCTCAGGACCTTCGGTATCCGGCAGGGGATTACCCGGATCGAGTCTGGCTGGATAGGTTGAAGCAGCCGCGACGATATCACCGTCCAAAAATGTGAGCTGGGTCCTGGCAAAGGCTCCTGTATCACTGTCAACAGGTACGAACATGGTCAGACTGAAACCGGGTTCAGCGGAGACTGTACCGGAATAGAATTTACCTGGAACTGACAGATATTCGGTGGGCAGATGCTGCCTGAAAGTGTAATAAGTATCCGACTGACATGATTCGAAGGATTCAACGAGAACAATGCCATTTGCGGGCGCTGTACCGCTGAGAGTAACCTCTTCCCCGGAAAACAGGGTATCGTTCGAAATATCGAATGAATCCCAGGGGAACGCGAGCTTGAGGTTGCCATCACCAAAAAGCACGTATTGAGCTTGATTTGAACTGTAGCCGACACTGATCTTCGCAAGCATTAAGCACATGCCGACTGAAAGGTCGGGCTCAGTGAACAGTTTATCCAGAATATGAGCAAAGAAGACTTCGTTCATGGGACCTGATGTTTTGCTTGTAGCGCCAAGGCCAAGTATTCCTCCACCTGTTTGTGAGGTTGTTACCTGTTGTGCAATACATTCTGTTGAGGGATTCTGAAACTGCCCCACGTCGCAGGAACCGAACATGGCCACGGGAAGCCGCTGTTCACATGCAAGGAGCCCGCAATCCTCGAGGTAAAGAAGGCCTTCGTCCGCCAGCTGGTCAAATGCGCCATGTCCAAGGAAGAAAGAGATGAGAGCCCCTTCGCTCCAGAGATCGATATAATCCTCACGGGCCTGGGGTTTTTTCCATAGGCTGTTCCAGTCGTAAAAAATCAGATAGAGTTTCTCCGGACGCATAATATCCGGAAGATGCTCCGTCAGCAATCTTTCAACACTCTGTGTGTGATACCTTTCGTCATTTGAGTTTAAGGGTGAACGTTCATCATCGGCAGCGCCCAGCACAACGGTCTGCCATTCACCACAGTTCTCCATATTCCGATAGGAAAGACTTCTGTCTACAATCAGCTGCAGATTCGAACGGTTGTTTATCCCCATCCTGGATACAGCTATCTGAGGAAGTACAGATCCATCGACTATCGAAAACATATCGTCCGATACCTGTGAATACGTATTCCAGTAGAGAATATCTATGTAAGATATTCTGGAGGATACGAAATTGAGGGGATCCCATGTACCACCACCGACAAGAATCAAATTCTCAGGAATTGGATCCCATGACTCGATGATATGCGAAACCATCGCCTGGATAGCCCGAGGGTCTCTTACACCTCCGTTGAATTCGTTGTAAACCTCTGAAGCTTTCACTGCAATAATGTTTCCGGCAACCTGCGTCAGCGGAATAATATCGTTGTAGAATTCATCTGCAGCCAAGTAAATGCTATTGGCACCATCCATCGTTCCTACGATCCTGCCGGGTGATTCGTACCGCACTTCCGCGGGAGATATCATATTCGCATAATCGGAGATCCATAGTTCTCTCGCTTCCCATGACGAGGGTATTTCAAATTCGAATTTGTATGTGTTTTCTACGCTGATGTTTTCAGCAAGAGTATCTCCCCCCACGAGAAATACCAGGGCATCATTCAGATCGTTTCCCCATGTTAGTTCCTGTCGGTCGTACACAGGCCACCATTCAAGCGGTACATGAGCCTGGCCTGACAATGATGTGCCGGTCCATCCGAATACTTCAAACCAGTCGAGAAAAACCGTATCGGTTCCAGATTCTCTGATAATATTAAGGCTGAGACTGTTCCCCGTATCCTGAATTCCTTCAAGTCTTGTAGTAAGTAAAAATAAACTGCTGCCGTTCCAGGTGGTATCGCATACCAAATTTGAGTTCAGCAATATCCTGATATGGTGCGTCTTGTTCTCGCTTGAAGCCAGATTAATCCGCAGGAAACCGCTGCCCTCGGTCCCGGGAGCATCAAAATTCAAATAATTCCAGGTATCTGAGCTGCCTTCAGATTTGAACCAGCCCCAGTCATCTGAAAATCCAACTACTCCCTGGGTCCTGACAAAATTCTGTTCAAGATGCTGCCTTGCGAGGAAACTGTCCGGCATGGCCGGAGCACCTGTCAGTTCCCCGTTCTGAATATTCATCCTGGCTCCGTCTTCCCCGCCCCATGTGAGCCAGTAGGTGTTCTGGGTACAGTATCTGTGGTTGTAATGTGAAGGCATCTTGTCGTCTATGGATTCCCACCATGCCAGCCCTCTTCCGAAAAAGATGACCCTGTCCCCTGAATCGAATACGCCGTCTCCTCCGTCCTCAACGATGACCGGAACAGGCCTTGGGCTGTATTCACAAAACCAGGGTTTGTCACCCATCTCGCGTCCTCTGCCGCAGAACAGGGACAGGCTGGATGATGGAGTTCCCTCAGCCATCGGAATATCAGCTACGGAGATGGAGTAGATTCCAGCCGTATCAATATCGACAGCGTACCACGGCAACCCCCAGAAGGGGCTTGAGTCATTTCTCTTTTCGGGAACATTCCAGACGTGATTTCCTCCTTCGAAGAGAGTATCGAATATGGAGCCGGTTATTCCTGAGGCGGAAACCGATGATCCGGAGGCAGGATAATTCAAACGTATCCTGAATCTGTCAGCGGTGTAAAGATCACCATTTCGGAATATCACAGGATGCAGCTGAATCTGAACGTAACCTGCTCTACGGAACGTTCCGGTACAGGTAATCGAACCCCATATAACGGGAATATCCTCGGTATCCGCGGCCTGGAACTGATCGATTCCGGCGGGAGATACACTTGCGGAGGAAACAGTTCCTCCGGAAAGAAAACAGACTCCCTCAGGAATGATCTCCAGTTCAGGTTCTGCCCCCGGGGGGATCGCGAGAAAGAGATTCGCCCTCGGAAGCAGCACTGAACCTGAAGAGCCCGAAAATCCGCAGTTGTCAGCTGAATAGCCCATTAAACCATCAGGCAAACCCTCAATTAGCTGGATATCCGGACATTCCCAGGTAAAAGAGGTCGCGGAACTGCCCACCTGGACAGGCACATCGGTAAAGCGTAGTACAGACTCCGAAACGGAGCTTGAACCCAGCAGGATAATCAGCAGGATAGTCATTATTACAACTCCGTAAGTTCCAGTATTGGAGAGTCACCGTTCTCTTCTCCGGGAAGTTTTTCCTCATCAGGTATCATTTCGGATTTTATCCTTTCCTCCTCGATATCCAGTATTCTCCTTTGTGAGTCAACAAAAGACCTGATCTGCGACAGCACCGATAACCTTCTATCCTGCAGCTCACGTATGGTTTCAGTCAGCACCTGAACCCGTTCACGGGCTTCGGAAATAAGGTTGGATGCCTTTACCTCGGCATCCATGATTATAAGTTCAGCTTCCTTATCGGCTTCTTTCCTTGCCTGCGCCGCGCTCTGCTGCTGCTGCACGAGCACATCTCTTACCGCGCCTTCCATCCGGTCGAAATCCGATGCTCTGGCTCTTAGAACGGTCAGTTCCTTTTCAGCATTTTCAAGGTTCTCGACCAGTTCTTCCCAGGCTGAAGCAACCATTTCGAGAAATGCTTCCACCTCGTCGGCATCGTAACCTCTCATGGTTTTGCGAAAATTCTGTCTTCTTATATCAAGGGGTGTAATACGCACGATGATTCTCCATTTCCATGTCTGACAATATCAGGGAAACTAACCCCCCTTTTTCTGCATACACATTTAAAGAATAATATATACGGTTCATCCGAAGTCAATTCTACTTCAACGGGTCTCTCTGGGACCGAACAGGTACCTTCCAAGTCGAACTGTTGTAGCCCCCTCTTTAACCGCAAGCTGGAAATCATCACTCATTCCCATGGATAGCTCGGATAAATCGTAATCGCAATTGTCCTTCAAACGGTCTCTCAGGATTCTAAGAAGAGCGAAGGCTTCCGATGTATCCAATTCGCTTGCTCCAAGAGGTCCTACTGTCATTAACCCTGATATACGCAAACCGATTCCACCGATCTCTCCCAGAACATCTTCCAGCAGATGATAATCGGGACTGAAACCATGCTTGGATTCTTCTCCTGATGTATTAACCTCGATCAGGATGCCCGGCTGTTCAAGACCTTTTAAAACTGTTCTTCGCGCGATCTCCCGGGCGATTTTCATTCTGCCAACGGAATCGATCCAGTGAAAATCCCGTGCGGCCTGACGAACCTCTCCTGTATGTATTGGTCCTATCATATGGAATTCAGCTGAATCCTTACCCAGGGCATTTATCTTGCGCCCCCCCTCACTCACGCGGTTCTCGCCAAGCAGCGTAATGCCTGCCTTTATCGCTTTACTCGCAACATCAACAGGGTGAGTTTTTGTGACGGCCATTATTTTGACTTCACGGCCGCTTTCTCCGCATAATTCGAGGGAATCTTCTACAAGTTCTCTTGCTTTTAACAAATTGCTTTTGATTACTTTAACCGATAATACCACTTTCACCTCCCGAAGGATGAATATGGGTAAAGACAGGCTTGCTGTCACACTGTCCGCAGTATATACTGTTGCAATTGATTTGCGATAACGGAGGATTGAAGGAATTCCTCGTTACTGTTGCTCCCGGAATTTCTATCTGGAAGGAACGTGTCACGAATGTTCAAAAGATTAATCATGTCAGCTTCCGTCCTCTCTCTCATGCTCCTTCCGGTTGGCTGCACCGGAGGGATTTCTGAAGATGAAAACAATTTGTCACTGGCTGTAAGCATTCTCCCGCAGAGATATTTCGTTGAAAGGATAACAGGAGATTCGCTTAACGTGTTCGTGGTCGTGCCGCCGGGCGCAAATCCTGCCACGTACGAACCATCCCCATCGGATATGAGAAGGATGAGCAATGTAGATGTATGGTTCACGGTTGGAGTTCCTTTTGAAACACCATGGCTTCCAAGGTTCACAGGCTCCAGCCCTGATCTGAACGTCAAAAGCACTATCGAAAACATCGTAAGACTTCCAATCGACCGATACACCGTTACCGGCTACGAGACATTATCGGAATCCGGCGGTTCTCCAGATCCGCACGTATGGCTGTCGCCGGAACTGGTCCGAAGCCAGGCAGCGGTAATCGCTGATGAGCTGTCCCTGCTTGACAGCTCCCGGGCGGATGAATACATGGCGAATCTGGAGAGTTTCAATCTTGAGATAGATTCTCTTCAGAACAGAATTCACGAATTAATCGATTCATCATCCTCCAGGAGTTTCATAGTTTTTCATCCCGCCTGGGGCTATTTCGCCGATGAATTCGGCCTTGTTCAGATACCTATTGAAACAGCCGGCAGCGAACCATCACCGAGTGAGATGGCTCTTCTTGTCGATTACGCCAGAGAGAACGGCATAAGAACGGTTTTCGTCTCCCCTGAATTCAGTACCTCTTCAGCCGAGGCTATCGCTGCGGAGATCGATGCCGATGTAACTTACATAGATCCGCTCGCGGAAGATTGGAACAGCAATCTCCACAATGTAGCGGAACACCTTTCGGGAACTGAGGAATCTGATTGAACACAGTAATCGAACTTAAGGGTATTACAGCAGGTTACCGCAGGGATAACCCCATTATCCATAATATCGATCTTACCGTCCCAAAGGACGATTTCCTCGCTGTCATCGGACCCAACGGCGGCGGGAAAACAACACTCCTCAAGGTTATTCTGGGTCTGCTGGTACCCTGGGAAGGAAGCGTATCTGTTCTCGGCGTACCCCCGGAAAAATCCCGCACCAGAATAGGTTATGTACCCCAGGTTATTCCTGACGAATCGTTTCCCATTACTGTCATGGATGTTGTTCTCATGGGAAGGCTGAAAAATTCAGGCCTGTTCGGAAGATTCAGCATCAGGGACAGGGAAATAGCTGAAATGAATCTTGAGAAATTGGATATTGGAGATCTTGCCGATGATGAAATAAACTCACTCTCAGGTGGCCAGAAGCAGCGGGTACTCATAGCCAGGGCTCTTTCGGGCAACCCGCAGATACTCCTGCTTGATGAACCTGTAGCCAGTGTTGATCATCACACGCAGGAAAGCTTTTTCAATCTCCTTGCCAAATTGAACAGTACTATAACCATCGTGCTTGTCACACACGATGTAGGCGCCGTATCGGCCCATGTTAAAAATATCGCATGTATTAACAGAAACCTGATAAGTCATGGGGAGCAACTGTCATCTGAATCGGTGGCAAAAGCTTACGGTTGTCCCTTCGAACTTATTTCTCACGGTGGAATCCCCCACAGAGTACTGGGGAAGAAAAAGGAAACGACACCATGATCGACGCGCTGGGCTATACATTCATGCAGCATGCGGTAATCGCGTCACTCCTTGGATCCATAGCCTGCGGCATAATCGGCACCCTTGTTACAGTCAATCGAATGTCAGCCCTTGCCGGAAGCATCGCCCACGCCTCTTTCGGAGGCCTGGGCCTTGCGTACCTGCTGGGTTTCGATCCATTGATGGGAGCAACAGGTTTCGCCGCGGTATCCGCAATCGGAATAGCGGCTGTTTCGTCGGGAAAAAAGGCAAAAACCGATACAGCTATGGCCGCGATGTGGGCAACAGGCATGGCAGCAGGGCTGATTTTCATAAAAATTTCCGGAACCTATTCGGCGGACCTCATGAGCTGGCTCTTCGGAAGCCTGCTCGCGGTTTCAGCTTCCGATATTTCTTATGCGATTGTACTTGACATCGTGATTCTTCTTGTAATCACAGGATTGTACAAAGAATTCCTTGCGGTTTCATTCGATCAGGAATTCAGCATGCTCCAGGGAGTACCAACTAAACTCATCAGGGGGTTATTTCTGATACTGACCGCTCTGACAGCGGTTCTTCTAATGAAGATAACAGGTCTTATAATGGTAATAGCTATGCTGTCTATTCCCGCCGCCATCGCCGAGATGTATACCGGCAGTCTGTGGAAGATGATGATATTCGCTTCCATTCTGGCAGCGGTATTCAATCTGGCAGGTCTTTCCCTCGCATGGATTCTGAATCTGCCCCCCGGAGCTGTTATTATACTTGTTGCCGCTTTCGCTTACGGAGTTTCACTTATCGTCGAGAGAATCAGGTCGGGAACCGCCTGATAAATCAGGTATTTATCACAATCCCTTTGCCCGGTACATGTTATGGAACAGGCACGAAGCGATGAAAAGAACAGATGTAAAAACAAACAGCATGAGAAAACACATCCAGACCGGAAAATAGGGAACACTTCCGTAAGCCGCCCTTATCAGGGAGCTTGTGTAAGATAACGGGGACAGTGGCGCCACCCATGCAGCCCACCCGGGCATCTGCCCGATGGGAACAAATATCCCGCTTACGAAGAGAAGCGGAAGCCGAACAAGGCTCGAAAGAAGCATGATGTTCGATGGACTTGCCGCGGGGGGCGCGGAGAGAAGAACGCCAAGTGAAGAAAAACTCAATGCTCCCATCAAAATACCGCCAATAAGAAGGGGCAGATTCGCAATTACGGCATCGGTAAGAAGCAATCCAAGAATCACCGGTATTACTGAAATCATGCAGCCGAAAACGAAACCGCTCAGAACGTCCCCCGCAAGTATGGAGCGAAGAGAGAGGGGGCTGGATATCAGCCGCTCGTAGGTTTTCGCCCGTCGCTCCCACGGGGTAACCAGGGGGCCTATCGCGGTGGCGGTAAACCAGAGCGCCATGGCAACCATTCCGGGAACAACACCACCGGGAGAAACTGACCTGCCCATTTTAAAAGCGAGGAAGAAAAACACCGGGAATAGAACCCCGAAGATAAGAACCGGAGGTTTCAGGTAATAAAGAAGCACGTTCTTTTTCAGAATTATCAGAGAACCGTGCGGCTGCCTTCGCCAGGTGTATTGATCAGATGAGGTGCTCATTCTTCATCTCCGTCCCCGATGTAGTAAAGGAACACGTCTTCAAGACTGGGTTTTCGGGTATTCAGCTGATCGATTTCCAGCTTCAGCTCTGTTGTCAAGACAGCGAGGTCAGTGGCCACGCTTCCCGGAGTTGCAGTATACAATCTGAGAGTATTCTGATCCGATTCCAGCCTGATAACGCCAGGAAGGGATTCCAGCTTTTCAAAAGGTGGTGCCTGGTCTTTAAATACCGCTTCAACATAATGACGTTTGCTGACCATCGATCTGAGTTTCTCGGGTGTATCAATCGCCGCTATGCGTCCGTTATTGATTATCGCTACCCTGGAACAGATATCACCTGCCTCAATCATGTTATGCGTAGTTAGAAAAACCGTAAGACCCTTGTCGTTCAACTCCCTGACAATTTTCCTTATAAGCCTTGCGCTCTGAACATCAAGGCCGCTTGTAGGCTCGTCCAGAAAAAGCACTTCGGGATCAGTAATAAGTGCTGCGCAAAGCATTAGCCTCTGCTTAAGACCCTTTGACAGCTCGCGGGCTTTGCTGTCTTTTTTATTCAACAGCCCCAGGGCTTTCAGAAGTCTTTCCCCTTCCTTTATTCGCCTGTCTTTGGGAATCCCGTAAAGCTCAGCCATGAGCATGAGGTTTCTCCAGACCGAAAGGTCAAGATATACGTTGGCCTGCTCGGGAACCACCGCTATATGCTCTCTTGAGAGTATCGATTCTTTCCTGATATCGTGGTCCTGTATCATTGCGGAACCACTGGTTGGCTCAATAACACCGGTCAGCATTCGGACGGTAGTAGTTTTACCAGCGCCGTTGGGGCCCAAAAAACCGAATATTTCTCCGCCGGCAACCTCAAAGTCTATTCTGTCAACAGCCGTAAAATCCCCAAATTTCCTCGTAAGACCGTTAACCTTGATAACAGTTTTCATTTCAGTCGTTCCGTCAGTTATGGTTTTCTCCCTGTCTACTGTAATTCACAGTAATATATAGAATCATCAAGACAAAAGAATTACCGAATTTCATAAAAGAATTCGAAGCAATCAGTACTAGGAGCTTATCGTCAAATACATCCAGTATTCTCCTCAAATCTTCGAGCATTCTATCTAAGCTGCGAGGCTCTTCTGCTCAATGCACATTATCGGACATACTCCTAGACTCTCCTGATCTTAATCAGTGTTCTTTTAAGGTTTCCATGGCCCAGAACCGTCTTCAGCGTTTGCAGAATTCTGGTAGGATGAAGATAGAACCTCCAGAAGGCTTTCTTCTTAATTTTCTCTATCTCATCCGGTTTGAACCCTTCAAGTTCGTAAACCGAACTGTGAAAACAGTCAAAATCCTCGAAATCCTTTCTGATCAGCCCCTTCGTTCTTTCCCAGAGTTCGGTATGGGGAAAAGGGGTTGTTATATCGAACAAAGCATCGTCAAACGGTTCCCGTGAGGCAAACCGGATTGTCTTCTTCATCTCCTCGCGCGATTCACCCGGGGCTCCAAGCATGAAGTAACCCTGAACGTAAACACCTCTCTCTTTCGCCATGCGCAGGGCTCTTCTGACCCCCTCAACGGTTATTCCTTTCTCGTAGATCTCATCCAGTACCCTCTGGGATGCGGATTCAACCCCCATGTTTATCTTCGACAGTCCTGCTTCTATCATTATATCGAGAAGATCCTCTGTCAGCAGGTCAGCCCTCACATTACAGCACCACCTAAGGTTCAGTTCCCGTTCTATCATCAATTTGCAGATGCTTCCGACCCACCCGGCATCGAGTATGAAAGTGGAATCCTCGAACATAAAAGCGTCAATACCGTAATTATCAATGAGCGATTCCAGTTCCCCGATTATTGATTCCGGGGAACGTCTCCTGATTTTCCTGCCGAATATCTCGCTCAGCGTGGGCTGGCAGAAAGTGCACTTGAACGGACAGCCTCTTGTGGCCATTACTGATGTTCCCCTAAGCCCGGGGTTAACCCTGTCCATGGAGTACCATGAAGCGAAATATTTTTCCATATCAAAAACGGATCTGTCGGGAAGCGGAAGTGTGTCAAGGTCTTCGGTAAGCAACAACCCGGGGATTGTGAGGATTTCTCCGTCCTTTATCATTGTCATGCCTTGAATGTTGGAGGGTTCCTCACCACTCAGAAGAGCTTTCCAGGCTATCTCCGCTTCTCCGGAATAGACCAGGTCAGCTCCGGTTCTCCTGATAGTATCATCCGGTAGAACTGTGGCATGAGGTCCACCTGCGACGATAAGAGCCTCCGGCATGTATTCACGCACGAGGTCGGCCACTCTGCAGGCATCCGCAAGTTGGGGAGTCATTATGGATATACCCACTGTATCCGGCTGGAATCTGGCAAGTTCAGTCGTCAGATCCTTAAAGGGACGACTCCTGAAGGACATGTCGAACACCTCAACCTGACGGTCCAGGTTCTTCGATATCGCAGCGAGCATTCCAAGCCCCAGCGGAGGCTGTCCCGATGGATACCGCGTTTCTGGAAAAACCAGAAGTATTCTGAGAAATTCGCTTTTCACGGGTAAATCAGCCTTTCAGCGGTACAGGATGTTCATAATGCAACCCGCATATTTTACCAGCCTTCTGTACATGAAAAGCTCATGAAAAGCTCTCCGGCAGTAGGACGCTGTGTATCGAATATCCCTCCGGGATAAAGCGGGGTAAAAAAATCCGGCTGTAAGCCTGTACCCTATAAGCAAACCCATGAATAGTCTGAATAGAGCCATGGATCCTGTATATCCATGTTTCTCGAGGAATTTCAGCTTTGCCTGAATATATTCAAGGTACGTTTCCCTACCAAACATTTTTCTGGCCGACGCACCCTCGACATGAATCACCTGTGCCTCAGGCACGAATACTGAAGAATGCCCCATTAGAAACATTCGATATTGAAGCTCTGTCTCTTCGTGGTAGAAGAAAAAATCCTGGTCAAATCCCTTTGCTTTCATGAAAAGCTGTTTCCGGAAAACCATCACCGCGCCTACCAGCCAGTCCACTCTCCGGGTCGTATTGTGAGACAGATTCGAAGATGAGGATTTTCTAATTATCGGCAGGTGTTCAGCGATCAGTCGTCCGGGAAATGGAAAGTCTCTGATAGAACGTTGAAGAGTACCGTCGGGCCATAGCAGACGGGGACCGATAATTCCAGCATCCGGATACTTTTCAACAGCTTCCAGCAGAACCTCAAGACTCCCCGGGAGAAAAACTGTATCGGAATTCGCTAAAACTATTATCTCGGCATCAATGTCTTTTATTGCTTCGTTGGCGCCTCCCGCAAAGCCCAGATTCTCCGGAGCTCGGATAAGACTGAACCAGTCCTTATTCCCCCAGGTTTCAGCTGCAATTCTTTCCGAACCATCCTTTGAACCGTTATCGAAAACAATCAGCTCTCCGCCGAGTTTTTCGACGGGATGCGCAAGAGATTCAATCATTCCCGGAAGCACATCCAAACCGTTCCAGTTCAGTGTGAGTACGGCAAATCGTTTCATATCAATCGCCCATCATCGACAGCATGCGTGATTAGAGGATATGCTATTCCAGCCAGGTTCCATGTTCCTCTCACGGAAACTATATGCTGGCCTTAATCCTGCCCCAGGTAGTGTTCTGAAGAGCGGTCGTGGTGAAGCTCAATTCAAGATCATCGATATACCAGTAGTGAGCATCAGAGGCAACGATATGGAAAGCGAACTGAACTGTCTTGCCTGACCATGAAGCATCAAGGGTTTCTGTCTGCTCGTACCACTCAAAACCGGTATAGATACCTGCATCGTTTTCACTCCAGAGTACGATCCAGTCACCGCCGTTGATATCTCTGACTTC
Source organism: Candidatus Aegiribacteria sp. (assembly GCA_021108005.1). Classification (NCBI taxonomy): domain Bacteria; kingdom Pseudomonadati; genus Candidatus Aegiribacteria; species Candidatus Aegiribacteria sp. The sequence goes on along the minus strand of JAIORS010000221.1, from coordinate 5,042 downwards.
GGTAAACGCGTCTCCGTTATCCACCTGGACAAAGTAATTGTAACTTCCACTCCACCACCAGGTAAAATCAACTTTCCCTGATACCGGCAAGGTAAATGAAGGCGTAACGGCCCTGGTGTCATGCGGCCATGGTGAATGCCAGTTGTACTCCAGGCTGAAGTCACCTGTATGAGCCTGGAATTCATTGTCATAGAGAGCCCAGTTAGCAGTACCGGTAATTGTCCAGTCGCTGATGTCTCCATCCTCAAAGCCTTCAGTCCAGACCACTTCGGCCAATGACACTGAGGCACTCAGAACCGTAAGAGCCAATATATACTTACTCGTCATGTTCTTTCTCCCTGAATGATTGTCTTCAAATACTCCGTTGAATTCATAAAAGCATTTCAGTCCGAACGCAACTCATTCATAAACAGCACTCTAACATGCCATGTTAGACACAATCGTTCAGCGTGAAATCAAGAATGGGATTCAACGTAATCCCTTCCCGTCAGCAGATATTTCAGGGGTATATCTGTCCGGTCATGGAACGGTACTGTACGGCTTCGGCTATATACTCAGGTTTTATATTGGGGGAATCCGCCAGGTCAGCGATAGTTCTTGAAACCTTGACTATCCGGTCGTAAGCCCTCGCGGAGAAGCCATACAGTTCCATCGCGGATTTCAGAAGTTTTCTGACTTCTTCGTCGAGTTCGCAGTATTTCCTAACCAGTGGGGAATTCATGCCGGCGTTGCAGTAAAGACCACTTATTCCGTGGAACCGTTCCGCCTGGCGCTTTCTCGCTTCAATCACCCGCTTTCTGATATCGGAAGAGCATTCACCTGTGGGAAGGCTGCATGAAAGGTCGCGGTACGCAACAGGAGCAACATCGATATGAATGTCGATTCTGTCCATCAAAGGCCCGGAAATTCTGTTAAGGTACCGCTGTATCTGTGGGCCGGTACAGTTGCACGAATGACCCGGATCGGTAAAGTACCCGCATGGACAGGGATTCATTGCCGCGATCAGTGTGAAATCAGCTGGAAACGTCATGGTCATTGCCGCCCTTGTTATCGTGACTGTGCCGTCCTCAAGCGGCTGCCTGAGAACTTCCAGAACGTTCCTTCTGAATTCCGGCAGTTCATCGAGAAAAAGCACTCCGTTATGGGCAAGGCTGACCTCACCCGGCCCTGGTATTGCCCCTCCTCCTATAAGTCCCGCATCCGAAACCGTATGGTGCGGCGAGCGAAAGGGACGGATTTCAAGAAGGGCGTTTCCCGGTTCCAGAAGGCCGGCGACACTGTGAATCTTGGTGGTTTCAATAGCTTCTTCGGGAAGAAGGGGCGGAAGAATGGAAGGAAGCCTTCGCGCAAGCATGGTTTTTCCGGATCCGGGGGGACCTATCATGAGTATGTTGTGTCCGCCTGCGGCTGCCACTTCAAGAGCCCTCTTGGCTAACTCCTGACCCCTTACGTCCCTGAAATCCGGTTCGGGCTTTCCACAGGTTCTGACAGGCACGGGAGAGTAGCTTGCAGGCTCAATAGTTATTTTATTAAGCAAAAAGTCAATCACACTCCCGAGGTTTTCCGCCGGGAAAACATTCTGACCCGCCGCAACCGCTGCCTCACCCGAATTGGAGAGCGGAACCACAAGACCTGAATGGCTTTTTCTTCTTGAGCGATCGGCCATGGATAGAACGCCGCGAACCGGCCGGAGAGCGCCATCAAGCGCGAGTTCGCCAACAAAATAGATGTCTTCAATAGCCTCTTTCGGGATTATCCCGGAAGCGGCGAGAATGCTTATCGCGATTGGCAGATCGAACCCGGGCCCCTCCTTCTTTCTGCCTGCGGGAGCCATGTTGATTGTTATCTTCTTCCCCGGGAGCTTGAACCCCAGATTTGCTATCGCGGACTTGATCCGCTGACGGGATTCCCGCACAGCGTTATCCGGAAGGCCTACAATGGTGAAGGTTGGAAGCCCCATGGACATGTCAGCTTCGATTTCTACTGGATAGGAGTCTATTCCGTAAACGGCCAGGCTTCTTGTGCGAGCAAGCATAAAACCCTCCCTGATTCTTCAACTATGAGTGTACGCATAATCGAGGAGGAGTTCAAGGGCCAGTTCGAATCAGAAGCCGCGTTGCTACCCGGTATCTCATAGATTGTGTCCTGAATATGTGAATCACGAAAACTGAGAATACTTATCTGTTCTTCCTCAGGAGAGTTTGAAAAGCTCCGGATATCCCTATTTCAAAAGCACGAATCTGACGGGCGTCGTTCCCTCCCGGAAACTGATCATGTAAACACCAGCAGGCAGCATCGAACAATTCAGCCGTGTTTCGACTCCCGCGTGGATGGCTACATGCCGGCTGAAGACAATTCTTCCGGCAAGATCGTAGATACAGACAGCAGATTCGAAGGCGGGACTGTTCTCCGATAGAGAGATAATCATGCTTTCCCTGACCGGATTCTCAACTATGCACGGCAATTGCGCCATTCCTGCAAATCCTTGTCTGTCAATACCAAGGCCGGAGAGATCACGAGTATATATTTCCCATCCATCGCCTTCGTTACCGGCCCAGAACAGATCGCTCGAAGTCGAAACGGGAGACCATGCCGGGCCTGCGGAAGGGCAAAGTTCCAGCGGCTCGGAACCTCCCAGAGGATAACCCATTATCTTTGCTGAGGCACCGCATCCGTCCTGCCAGATGACACCCGTTCCCAGAGGCTCGGGCAATCCGCTCAGAAAAGCTCCACATATGCGAGTTGAAGTTGTACAGACAGACTCCTCGTTCCCCCATCCGGTCCCTTCCCACATTCTCAGTTTGATCGAAGCCGCACCTGCTTCGTCTATCCATAACAAACAGGCTACTGAGGTTGACCAGTCGGTATCGAGACTGGGGGAATGGCATAATTCACCCGAGGATACTTCAACGGGAGAACTGAAACCGGACAGATCACCACAGCACCACATTATCCTGCTGCCTGAGGAGGATCGCTCCTCCCATACGAGATGAACGGTTCCCGAATCATCAACGATAAGTTCGGGATTCTGGCACCATTTCCCAATGGGACTCATCTGAGCAGCGGGAAATTCACCATCAATGCTTTTCAGCATGACCGCGCCGCCTGTTGCATCCCAATCCAGCCAGGCAAGCCAGAGCCTGGTACCTGTTGAAGCCAGGCGCGGGCTCATCTGGTATCCTTCCTGGTCTACCTGCACTTCAACCTGGGAAAAATTCTCACCGCATGCGGTCTTTATCCTGTAACTGTAGGTAGATAACTCAAAATCACTCCATGCTATCCAGGGGGATGTATCGTGATAACAGGCTGAGACTCCGACATCCCAGTATTCGTCTTCATCAACGTAACTAACCGGACCCCAGCCCGATCCCTCTTCGTACAGCCGGGCAGCAATATCCAGCCTCCCGTTCTCCCCGGAAAGCCATACCGCAACGGTACGCCGGGGTGTACCGTTGTTGGAAGCTACATCTGGAAAACAGTCAGAGTATCCACTGGATGAAACCTGATCGTATTCGGAATACAGCGGTCCAACTGCCAGATGAGCTTCATTCCTCATATCGCTCGACAGGGGTTTCAAAGTAGGGTCTCCGAGCAGCGCGTTGCCGTAGAACCATGCTCTCTCATTGGGGGAAAATCCTCCCTGCGCCTCGTAATTCCACCACTCCCTGAAGGCTTCTCCAAAGGTCAGTCCCGCAGCAAGGGGGCTGTAGAATTCCTCAAAATCAAGCATAGAACCCGTTTTCGCAGAACCTGAAATCAGCAGTCCGTAATCGGTACCGTAAAGATACCAGTTTCCCAGACATCCCTCCTCCACCCACCTCGCGTTTGAGCAGCTGAACAGCTGCAGGAACGCGGTATGGGGATTCACCTGGGCTATTTCCGGTGCCATCACGGTACCCGCCATTCCTCCAGACACTTTGAAAGTATGGCCCCAGGGACATGAATGGGCCATAAGATGTACGAATTCGTAGCCCTGGCCGAGATTGAGAAGGTAGCTCTCCGCTGTTGTCTGGCTGGAAGAATTGATAACGGTGACATTTGATGATCCGTAAATGCCATCAAGTCCGCAATCCGTATAGTGATTCCAGTCATCATCATTGAAAGCCAGCGCTTCTGAATTCAATCCCATCGATCCGGTTCTGTAAATGTGGTTCCTGGCGAAGTACGCGGCGAGTAGAAGCAGCTCGGGTCCGTATGCGGTGTGGGCATCTATCCTGCCAACCCATATCTCCGGAGCAACATCACCGCTGTGACTGTCGTAAAGCCCATCAAGATCGGAGTCAGTCCATATGCCGTCAAGATCCATGAGGAACAGCTCACAGGGGAATTCCTCGGGAGCCCATGCATCCTCTTCGTACCATGCGCACGGCAGAAATCCAACAAGAACAGCACCATCAAGATCAGGTGTACTCCGAAGAAGGGTTTTTATGTCTTCAACAGTACCGCCGCCCATGATATGCATCTCGACAGTCCATCCATCCGACGCGATATCGCTCTGAAACTGTGCGAGAGAAGCTGCCAGAGGATCGGCAATACAATCCGCAACAATTATAAGAACCTTGTCTCCTTTGTTGCCCCTGATAATTGAAATATCTTCAAACGAAGCTGGAAGAATTTCAAGTGGCGATGACTCGACCTCCACCATAATCGTACCTGCAGGGCCTGTGGGAACCGCTGCGTAAGCGATAATCATAGTAGCCAGCACTGAAATCATAAATCCTCGGTTTCTGCTGGATCGGCTGCCTGGATCGGCGTCGCAGGACCTTTCAGTCTCTCTATAACCGCCTCACAAAGATGGTATATAACGCACCCGCCGAACCCAATATCCTGCGCAAGCTCTATCTGGCGGAGAGTCTCCTCCATCGAGAGTTCCGAAGAAGCAGACCGTTCTCCTATTCCGCAGAGAATCGTGTTGTTACCTGCCAGCTCGACCTGTTCTTCACCCCATATCACATACTGGGAGTCGGATTCGGTGTAGTTCATGATTACCGCGAAATCGATCAGACCCAGTTCAAGCCACCTGTTCCACATCTGGCCGAAGA